>MWDG01000073.1 GCA_002070455.1 Deltaproteobacteria bacterium ADurb.Bin151 | reverse complement strand
GTCATTACGAGACGCCTCTCAGGCGTCGTGGTAATCTCATGTATTCGTGAACTTATGAGATTGCTTCGGTCGTTTCCATCCCTCGCAATGACATGACGACACGATCTGGAAGGCGGGAATCCAGACATCGTCCCCGCGAAAGCGGGGAACCAGTTCCTTTGTTCCTGGATTCCGGGTCGCGCTTCGCTTGCCCGGAACGCGTGACCCGAAGGGTTATGACAAAATATAAGTTTAATACCGGTAATGCTCGGGTTTGAAAGGTCCATTCACCGACACGCCAAGATAATCCGCCTGCTTTTTCGTCAACTTTGAAATCCTGGCATCCAATCTGGACAAATGCAGCATTGCCACTTCTTCGTCCAGTGTTTTGGGAAGCGTATAAACCCCCACGGCGTATTTCTTTGTTGCCAGTTCGATCTGCGCCAGCGTCTGATTGGTAAAGCTGTTGCTCATGACGAAACTCGGATGGCCTGTTGCACACCCCAGGTTCACCAGCCGCCCTTCCGCCAGCACAATGATGGAACGCCCCGATTTAAGCGTCCATTTATCCACCTGCGGTTTGATGGTTTCCTTCTCGCAGTTTCTGCTTGATTCGAGGTAGCTCATTTCGATTTCGCTGTCGAAGTGGCCGATATTGCAAATGATGGCTTCATCTTTCATCATTTCCATGTGACGGCCGGTGATGACGTCGCAGCAGCCGGTTGCCGTCACAAAAATATCCGCAATTGGCGCCACATCTTCAAGGGTTCTCACTTCGTAGCCTTCCATCGCGGCCTGCAGGGCGCAGATAGGATCAATCTCCGTCACCACCACCCGGGCCCCAAATCCCCGCATGGACTGGGCACATCCTTTTCCGACGTCACCGTAACCGCAGACAACCACCATTTTACCGGCTATCATGATGTCCGTTGCCCTTTTGATCCCGTCGGCCAGAGATTCACGGCATCCGTAAAGGTTATCGAATTTCGACTTGGTGACAGAATCATTGACATTGATTGCGGGAAAAAGGAGCTCTCCCGCCGCCTGCATTTGATAAAGACGGTGCACACCGGTGGTGGTTTCTTCCGATACGCCCCTGATTCTGGAGGCAACTTTCTGCCAGCGTTTGGGGTCTTTTTGATAGGACTTTTCCAGGCGTGAAAGGATGATTGCAAATTCCTTATTATCGGCCTTCTGCTTAAGCAGTTTTGGGTTCTTTTCAATTTTGGCTCCCTGATGAACAAATAATGTCGCGTCGCCGCCATCGTCCACAATCATGTCCGGACCGGAACCGTCCGGCCATGTCAGAGCCTGTTCCGTGCACCACCAGTATTCCTCAAGATTTTCTCCCTTCCAGGCAAATACGGCAGCCGAACCGGCCTTCGCCACTGCCGCCGCCGCGTGATCCTGGGTAGAGAAAATATTGCAGGATGCCCAGCGCAGGTCTGCGCCAAGTTCTTTGAGCGTTTCAATCAGCATGGCCGTCTGGATGGTCATGTGCAGACTTCCCATTATTTTCATGCCCGCGAGCGGTTTTTTGCGTCCGTATTTCTTTCGTACCGCCATCAAACCCGGCATTTCGTTTCGTGCCAGGAGCATCTCTTTCCTGCCCCAGGCAGCAAGCGACAAGTCCGCAACTTTATATTTCAGATTTTTATCGATTTCCAGAAAGGCCATTTTCTCCTCCATATTCATTCAGGATGGTTTCATATTGCGCGATAGCGATAGCATACCCACGGGTTGACTTCAATATCTTTGTGCCTAAATTTCATAAAAAAACAAAAAGCATCCCCGATAGTAAAAGGATGCTTTTTTCAATACGGCATTTATTACACCGGCAATCAAAAGTTCAATCATTCATATTAATGTTTAGCGTGTCAACCTTTGGAGGGCCTCCGTATTCTTGTCCCCCTTTGGAGGGGGTTCGGGGGAGGTGTGTTTTTAGAATATCCACCTCCGGCACTTCGTGCCACCTCCGCCGGCGGAGGACATAAACATTGGCAATCATGTATATATTTAATTGCCGGAGGAATAATCTACCTGGATACTTTTTTAATCTTGTTGGCGGCGTCAACCCGGACACATTTCGGCTTCCAGCGCTTCGCCTCTTCGTCATCAACCGCCACGTACGTCACAATGATCACCAGGTCCCCCTTGGCCACTTTACGGGCGGCGGCGCCATTGAGGCAGATGGTTCCCGAGTTTCGTTTTCCCTTGATGATATACGTTGAAAAACGCTCCCCGTTATTGACATCATAGATCTCAACCTGTTCAAAGGGAACCATATTGGCTTCTTCCATCAATCGTTCATCGATGGTGATACTGCCTTCATAGTGCAGGTCAGCATCTGTAACTGTCGCGCGATGGATTTTGGATTTCATCATAAATCTCTGCATATAGGTCTTTTTCTCACTCCTGTCTGGATCAACCGGATTATGCTTTGAGCTCTTCACCCAAAACGGAATTATCAATCAAACGGGTTTTTCCCACTTTCACCGCCAAAGCCATTACCGCCTCTTGCTTGATTTCGTTCACATCTTCAAGAGTGGATGTATCGCATATTTTGATATAATCAATTTCAGTAAATGGCGCGCTCTTAATCAGAGATTCCGCTTGCTGAATCATTACATCGGCTTTTCTTTCCCCTTCGGCGTAAAGCTTTTGGGCAAGCTTCAATGCTCCAACAAGCGCCAGCGCCGATGAACGTTCCTCTTTGCTCAGGTAAACATTACGTGAACTCATGGCCAGGCCGTCCGGCTCCCTAAACGTCGGCATCCCGATGATTTCCAGATCCATGTTCAGATCTTTCACCATGCGTTTAATCGCCGCCAGTTGCTGAAAATCCTTTTTGCCGAAAATAGCCGTGTGGGGTTTGACAATATTGAATAATTTACAGCAGATGGTCGTCACGCCGCGAAAATGACCAGGGCGGGACATGCCACACAGGTTCTTTGTCACCTGTTCCACATCAACATACGTTTGATAGGTTTCGGGGTACATTTCCTGGTTGGAAGGAAAAAAGATCACGTCGACGCCGACACTCTGGGCCATTTCCCTGTCGCGTTCAAAATCACGCGGGTACTTGGAAAAATCTTCTTTCGGGCCAAACTGGGTGGGATTCACATAGATGCTGACGACAACGCAATCCGCCTGTTTACAGGCCTCTTTCATCAAAGAAAGATGGCCTTCATGAAAATAGCCCATCGTGGGAACAAAGGATATTTTCTTGCCGGCACGCCTTAAAGCTTCGCAGTAAGACTGCATTTCCCGGATGGACTCTACAATTCTGATTTTACCCATTAAAAAAGCCTCTCGACCCAAGACGAGAGGCTTTAGCTCTTTGTTTAAGTTTCCTTTCGTCCCAGTCCTTTCGGATCCAAGCGTATGTGTGTCTAACAAAAACACCATCCTTTGTCAAGACATTTGGTGCTAAAGACAGGCGGCCTGTATAAGCCGCCTGTCTAACATCTGTTTTAATTTATTCAACCCGTTTATCCTTCCAGTAGAGCATGTATGCCCTTTTTTGAATGTTGCTGGGATCAAACGGAGTTAATATTGTACCGCCTTCCTGCCCTCCCGCACCACTGACTGTTACAAATGCCTTTACCGTTCCATCCGGACCAAATGACAACTGCACTTTCGAGGCTATACCCGATCCTACAGTAATAGATCGATCCCCTGAAAACTTTCCTGTTCCAACCGTACAGGTTGTCTCATCGACACCGGGATCTATGCTGATCGCATATAAACGTGCCATTCCGGTTTTTGTACAGTCCAGACTGTTGCCAATTGCCGGTGTAAAGGATGTAAAGTAAAGCACGTTATCAAAGGCCACCGGTTGAGCCAAGACCTTTTCACTATGTCCGGCCAAATTAACATACCATCCCCATTTATCGTCAATAACTGAACCGCAGTATGTATTTTTGTCGCTCGTAATGTTGTCCAAATCATTTCTTAAGCACGGCTGGGGATTGCCACTGGCATCTCTGCAGCGCAGGGGTTTGAGGCCATAAACAAATGCAGCCGGGTCATTATTTGTCGGATCCACCACACTTCCAGACGCCCAGTAAATCCATATATTGTTATTTTTGTCTCTGACTACGGTCGGCGGCATATAAATCGGGTATTTACCTGAACCTGACAGCTTATCCAGCAACAAAGAACCTTTCCAGCTACTCGTACTGCAGTTAGCGTTTGTTGCCAAGTCAGCCTTTGTGCAAAACTGAATCTGCCACATGTTTCCCCTGATGTCCCCGACATAGCCATGATCCAGGTATCCGTCATAATCACCATCAATCAAAGCTACCTGGGCAGGGATAGCGTAACCCATGTCCGGGTGCGTTGTATTGCCTGTCGCCGTGCCCCAGTGATAAGACCAGAGGGTTTCGCCATTTCGCAAATCAAAGACGATAAGCCCCTTGCCACGTGTGTCTGTACAACTGCCGGTACCACATTCAGCAGCGTTATAACCTCCGCCGATCACTCCGATCCATCTTTCCTTGCCATTAATTTTTACCCTGCCGGTGCTGATAGTGCTCCAGGGTTCACCGAGATACGGGCCGGTAGGATCTCCATTGCCATCAAGACCGTTTACATCAGGTTTCAGTATCCACTTAAATTCCGGATCCGCGTCAGGAGCAGGCGTAAAGTTAAAAGCATAATAACCACAGTAATATGGAGCCGTGGTAGCATTATAGTATTCGGTTATGCCGGTATCGCAGTAAGCTGAAGAACTCCAGTACTTGGTGCTCGTATCCGGAACAGCCCCTAAAGTAGACGTATACACCCTGTCATTTCTCCCAAGGCTGAACATAACAAGAGTTTTCCAGTCAGTCGCAACTTTTGTCGTTCCGTCGTTGGGCGTACTTGGCAACCATGCATCCGTTGCTGTCGTTGCACCATCCACAAAAAAATGGTGTCCGGCTGTAGAACTTGCGGATTCATGGGCAAAATACTGCAATTTGCGTAAAAGATTGGGAGGGACAAAGCTCCAGAATTCATTACCGGTAGTTGCATTGAAAGCATGATACTGCCCGTCGTTTGCACCGACAACTACCATCCGTTTTCCCCAACCGTCACAGCCGGTACCACCACCCGAACAAGTACTGGCACGCGGATGGGCTTCTCTGTATAAGTCAAAAGCTTTTTTCGGAGGAGAAGTGGGATTGGTTTCCTTGCTGTCAATAAAAAACGGTGTTGGTGTTCCCAGCGTAATGGGGCTGGAATGAAAGATATCCCCCAGCTTCCAGTTATCCGGATTTGTGAAAGGAGGGGTGGCGGCAGCATCGGTTGGATATCCCCGGACATATTTGATAATTTTATTTGCTGCCAGTTGAGCTGCAACCGGATCGGTCTCAGTAAGATTAAAATATTGGTAGCCTACATAATTTGTCGCATCCATGTCTTTAGCTTCAAACTTGACAGGAGTATTACTGCCGATCAATGTTTTCATATTTCTATCCGCGGCAGACATTGCCTGCAGCTTGGAACCGGCATTCCATACAACCTCATTCAAACTGCTGTCCGTTTTAAGCGACCATTTTTTCAGGGATCCTTTCCAGAGCGGATAGTTATTGCCCATAGGCACAAAAGTGGCTTCATAAATGAAGTTTTCATCAGCCGTCCGCGATGAAGAAATGGACGATGTGGCAAAGGCATACGATTTGGCTAAAATTTCAGACAGGGTCGTGTCCAATGCGGTGTAAATTGCCGTTTCATTATCTGCATATAGTGCGTTACCTTCTTCGTCCGCCGTGCCGCCATGCGAAGCCATCCTGTTCAAATGTGTTCTGGAATCCTGGGTCATGCCCACGCCGATCACATACGTTAAAATATTAAATGTGAAATTCTCGTCGACACCACCAATTTTAAAACTTTTCACCAGGGCTCTCAAAGCGTCTATCTTGGAAACCACAGGATCCATCAATGATGTTGCAGAACCGCTTGCCCCGGATGCGTTAACACTGGGCAAACCATCCGTGATAAAAATAACGAAATTCCTCTGGCAAGAGTCCTGGATGGGACTGGTGTAACTATCACCACTTTTATAGTCTTTTTCTCCCTTAAAATAGTTTATGGCGGATTGTAATGTTCCTTCAATAGGTGTCAGTCCGGCGTTAATGACAAAGGGACAGGTATTGGACTTGGTTCCACTACATTGTGTGCTGTTCATGTAAGCAGTCTCATTATTTTCATTCGTGACCAATTTAGCCAATAATGGACTGGCGTTGCTGGTAGCAGCGGGTACCTGCAAATAACCTCCTCCGGGTGAAGTATTGGCAAACCAGGTTCGACCCACATAAGACCAAAACAAGCGTCTGCCGACATTCAGGTACCCCAAAGCGACATCTGAATCTGTTACCTTAAGCCCTGAGTTAACAGAATACGTTGAATAACCTGTATTATCATCTGAGGTACCTGTCTTGCCCCCATACCAAGCCCAGCTGCAACCAGGTATAAATTGATTCGCGCCTGGAGCCTCATTAAGAGAATATGTTGTCGCATAAAGAAACTTTGTTCCATCATTGGTTCCACTATAGTAAGGCAACGCCTGCTTGTAATAAATATAATTTGCTGTATCTGACGGATTAGTCATTCTTAGGGCCTTGGGATAAATTAGAGCACAATACTTTTCTCTTTTTGTACCGGTTGAACCGGTTATAATCTGATCCATGTAATCAACGTCAAATAATGGATTCTGATCCTGGCAGGATGAAGAACAGGTGCTTTTTTTAGCCGCATCCCCCGTTTTACAATAGTCTACACAGGCGTCAGGCGGATTCGGGCAGTATGACTTGGGTTCATAGGATACAAAATAGGGTGAATTGTGAACATATTGGGCGTTAACAGAAGGAAGCCTGTATGTCATCAGTCCGATGCGCATCTGGCCGGCATATTTGTTCACGATCGCCTGCAGCTGTTTTTTTGCCGCCACCAGTTTGCTTTCCGATTTATAGGGAGCAACGGCATTTCCCATAAAATCTTCATCCATGCTCTGGGAATTATCCAGAATGATCAAAA
The DNA here is from genome assembly GCA_002070455.1 of Deltaproteobacteria bacterium ADurb.Bin151. GTDB lineage: Bacteria > Desulfobacterota > Syntrophia > Syntrophales > Smithellaceae > UBA8904. The sequence goes on along the minus strand of MWDG01000073.1, from coordinate 3,947 downwards.
TATTGGGTTGATAGGAAGAACCTTGGGTGAACAGGTCCTGATCGTCTGCAAACGATGACCCGATCAGTGTTAAGTTGAATATCATCAAAATGGTTAATACGATGAAATAAATTTTTGTTTTTCTCATAAAACTGCCTCCTGATCACCGCTTGGTTACGATCAACGAATGGTAACTTCTTTTAAAACACCATTGACAAAAAACATGTCGGCCATCTTTTTGCTTCGGGAAATAGGTTTTCCCTTACTGTATTCAACTTTGACACCGTTCAGACTGTATTTCTGGCCGCTTTGCAGATAAAGAGTGTTATTTTCAATTTTATCCACGACACCCACAAACTTCATAATTGCTGGCTGTCCGGTTAATTCACCTGCCGCTGAGCCGCCAGTTGATCCACCAGTTGAAACCACTGCCTGAATTGGATATGCAGTAAAAAGAATGAATAAAATTGACAGCACAACGATATATTTAAATCTTAACATCGCTATTTACCCTCCAATCCTCATTAAAACATCTGTTATATGATCACTTGTATACCAGGGACAAATCTACAGGCCCATATGCAACACCGACATCTACTTGCTGCTCTGTTTTCGCTTCGGTATTACGTCCGGAAATGGTAACGTCATATCTTGCCATTCCAAATCCTGCAGATGATTCCATGGAAAAACCCGGCGGTGGAAGTGCTGCAAAGGAACTCCCCTGCACAGAGGCCCTTTTATATTGGGATTTCGGGTCGTACGTTGGATCAACAGTCATCCAATCGACTGCTGCTAAAGTACTCGGTATCAGGGGATCAAAGTTCTGGACGGTCAGGTGATACCCGCTTTCCACGGCGGCCAGTGCCCTTTTCTCTCCTAATGAAACCACGCTGGTTCTTAAATCCTCATTGGAAGACCAGAAGATTAAAATACCCAGGCCCATCAGGATTACACAGGCAATGATTGCCACCAGCAGGATAAAGCCCTTCTCCGATCTTAAAACCTTATTGCTAAAAATGATTTTACTTTGAAAAATATTCATGGGTTTGCTCCATGGTTTCTTGGTATTACGCGTGTGGAATATACAACTCGTCGCTTGGCTTTTGTCATCGGATCATTATCTTCCGTCTCAGCAACCAGTGTAATCTCTATGGCCCTGATATTGGGTATATTTGCCGACGTAATCGGGTCAATTCTATTATTATTAAAATCATAGTAGCGAAAAACCGGCACAGCAGTGGGATTGACAATCCTTACGATTGTGCCACCAATAAAAGTCTGAGCTGTTCCACAATTTGCCGCACGTGTAATAGTGTTACCGTTATGGGTGTAGGTAATTATTTCATTGGCAAAATCGTTAATTACCTGACTATCATCTGCATCCATTTCGATGGTAATACTGGAATCTGTTGCGATCTGAATACCTTTATACGCAGGGGTGCCCGCTGAAGTACAATTGGCGGCACTTTTCCAAATGCTTGTATCCTCAGGCTGCGGATTGTAGGACGCCATGCGCAACTCCAGTGCCATGAGGTCGAGTGCGCCTCGCACATCCTTTTGTGAAATAACTCTTCTTTCTATCCCTGACGATGATTTTTGAGCCATATTGACGATTCCATAAACGGCAGTCATCATCAACGCCCCTACAAATAATGCGATTAAAAGCTCAACAAGCGTAAAACCTTTATTCATGTTCATATTTTAACATCCCGCTTTAAAATAGAGCTGTCGTGAAACAAATATTGTCTGGGTTATACCCGTTGGGTTCAAGGGAGGCCATGTTACTGTCACTGTGACACGAAAATCATTTGTGGCTGTTCGAACAATCGTTGTTGCAACTGTATAGGATGCATCGCCCTGAATAGCTGCGGCAGAGCCACTTGCCAAAACAGTATAAGTGCTACTTGCAGAGGCTCCAATAGCCGGGATTGCCGGGATGCCATTTGTTGTTACTGCAGCCGTATTGCATGGATTCATGAGATATACTTCCGTACTCTCCAGTTGCCTGTGCATTATTTCTGTAGCCCTTCCCAGATAATCCGCTCTTGCTGTTTGCCGCCAGGCAGGCGACTGCAATGCGAATATACCCAGAATAGCCGTGACGGTTAAAAAAACCGCAACCAGGACTTCGACCATACCGAAGCCTTTAGAGGCCCGTAAATGTGGCATCCATCTTCCCCTTGTTATTGATTGTAACCGTTTTCGCTTACAACCCCGGTCTTACTTCCAGTCAAAAGCAACCGTTGTTCTCCCTCTCATATCCACAGTTATTGTCGCTTCTGCGCCTCGGCTGTTCTGTAAAGTTACCGTACAGCCATTACTTAATCCTCTTTGCGACATGGTGAGGTCACTGCCACCCCCTGCACAAGCAGCTGCTGTTATTTTTCTATCCTTAGAATTTACTTCCGCTACCGGAGTTGCATTCAGATTGAATGCCGGTAAATCCGTATTCCCAGCTTTTGCCGGAGCAGTAACATTATACCCCGTGCCACTGAATGACATCGTGTATGCTCTTCCCTCTCCCATTGCCTTTGCCCTGTACTTTGAAACATCGGCTGATACCTGTCTTGCTGCAGAACGCAAATTGATCTTCGGCACATATTGTCGCCAGGAAAAAGATGCTATCGACGCCACGATCCCAAGAATGGCCATCACAATAATCAGTTCAAGTAAGTTGAAACCTTTGTTTTTTCTTATTTTCACATCAAGCCTCAAATTTGCCGCATCTGTAGCTTCAATTATAAAAGCAAACCGCATGCCACTGTACAACATGTTTCCTCAAACGTCATCCGCCTGTACGCTGATAAAATATCTTGTTTTATAACAGTATATTACGCTTTTCACACCTCACTGTCAATGATTACTTTCTACAAACGTCCAACTGCTGCATATGGTGGGTTAACACTGTTTACCTGTTATTTTCACCTGTAATCGTCAGGATTTCTCAGTCACTCCGTTTCTTCGAAATGACACCCTATTTCAAAAGCAAGCACTAATATCCCAGCACCAGATAATTCATAAATGTGTCACACCAGAAAATGTACGCCACGGCCGCGGCCGATAAAAAAGGACCGAACGGTACAGCGTACTTTGTGTCCTGCTTTTTGATGATCATTGCCGTGATTCCAACAATTGCCCCGGCAAACGAGCTGAACAGCAGGACAAAAATCAACGATTTCCACCCCAGGAAGCCTCCGATCATCGCCAGCAGCTTGATATCGCCTCCGCCCATGCCCTCGCGCTTGGTAATCATTTCATAAACAAAGGCAATGGTAAAAAGCACGCCACCACCGATCAGCAAACCGATGAGAGCTTCGAGCCACGGGATTTTCACAATAAAAATGGCCGCCAGGAAAAATATCGGGATGCCGGGCAGAGACAAAACGTCCGGGATGATCTGGTGATCAATGTCGATGAAGGTGATCACAATCAGCACAGCGGTAAAGATAAAGAAAACCAGAAAATTGAGCGTCAGGCCGAACCTCATGAATAAAAGCAGGGCCAGTATGGCGGTAATCAGCTCAACCAGCGGGTAGCGCCAGGATATCTTTCCGCCGCAGTCACGGCATTTTGCGCGAAGAAGAAGAAAACTGATGATAGGAATGTTGTCAAAAAAACGGATCGGGTGATGACAGTGTGGACACTGGGAAAGAGGCCTGACAATGGATTCCTTGGCCGGAATGCGGAATATACAGACATTGAGAAAACTGCCGATTGCCGCACCGAATATAAAAGCAAAAATGTTCAGAACCATAACGGATCTCTTTTATGGTTTCGTTCTTTTTTCAGGGGAGGTTTTCACAAGAAATGGACGATTGTCGTGCCCGGCAGTCCTGCCGCCCTATCCCTTAAGACTTAGGCCAGTAACTTTGCGCACCGCCTTTTCAGGTGGTTTGCCTTTCTCAAGCTCAGTTTGTATTTTACTCGCTTTTCCGCAGAAGTCAATAAAATTATGCAATTTTTTCACA
>MWDG01000072.1 GCA_002070455.1 Deltaproteobacteria bacterium ADurb.Bin151 | reverse complement strand
GCGGAATCTGTTCCTCCAAAAGAAACCGTTGTTGCTCCTAAAGCCACTCAACCCTTACCCGCAAAGGAAACTGCTGTTGACGAGAAGGTCGACAAACCCGTCCCCCGGAAGGAAACGGTCGTTGAAGATAAATTCGACAAACCGGTTTATCCGAAAGAAACGGTTCTTGCCGCCAAAATCCTGGAATCCATTCCTTCAAAAGAGTCCGTGGCTGCCGCAAAAGTCGAAACGCTTGCACCCATGAAGGAAAAGGCTATTGCCGCACTCAAGGTTCCTGATAAAAAGCTGACTGCAGTTAAAAACAATCAACAGGACGCAAAAGCTATTCCGGAAGATGGCAACCGAAAGACGGGGCTTAAAGAAGAGGACAGGCAGGAACCCGGCGAGATGGCAACCGGCCGGAAAACCGGGACCCGTGAGATTCAGGATCAAAAGGGCAAGTTGCCTGATGAAAACCGTCCCGGGATTTCTGCAACAACCAGGGAAACCGCCCGGGATGGACGTTTCATTGCTTTTGATAATCAGACCGTGTTGGATACGAAGACGAACCTGATCTGGGCGGCAAAAGATAACGGGCAGGACATCAACTGGTATAATGCGAAAAGATATTGTGAGAGTTATCGCGGAGGCAGCTACACAGACTGGCGGATGCCGACACAAGAAGAACTTGCTCAATTATATGATGCGGGCAAGTCACAGCGCCACGACGCGCAGCAGAATCCACTTCATCTTACAGAACTGATTCGTCTTACCGATTGTTGTCCCTGGTCATCCAAGACGCGGGGTTCCGAGTCCGCTTATTTTGATTTCACAGACGGCACACACTGGTGGTTTGTCTCGCCCGGCACAAACATCAACCGGGCTCTTCCCGTACGTTCGGCAAAATAGGGGGTTTAGCCGATTATTTTCCGGCGAAACACCCGGCAGAAACCATTTTACGGAAGCCATCTTCTCTTCAGCGTTTTTGCTCTTCGTACTTCTCCAGTTTTTTCCGCAGAGTTTTACGTGTAATGCCGAGCCGCCGGGCCGCTTCGCTTTTGTTGCCGCCACAGGCATGCAGCGCCTCCAGGATGCTCCTTTTTTCCACCTCTTCCAGTGGCAGATTTCCTTTGGCACCTGCCGATTGAATTTCAGTTTCGCTTCGGTCCTGGCCTTCCACATTTCCGTCATCCGCGGTCAGGAGCGTCAGATCGTCTTCGTCAAGAAATGGTTTTCTCGACAGCACTACAGCTCTTTCAACGGTATTCATCAACTCCCTCACATTGCCCGGCCAAAGGTAACGCATAAGTTTCTGCACGGCCGCAGGTGTAAAATCTGTAACGTTCTTCAAATTTTTTGCAGCGAATTCTTTCAGGAAATGCTGTGCTAAAAGGGGAATGTCTTCTTTTCTGTCCTTCAAGGGAGGAACGTTCAATGCCACGACATTGAGCCGGTAAAACAAATCTTCGCGAAAACGCCCCTGCTCCATTTCTTTTTTTAAATCCCTGTTGGACGCGGCGATGACACGGACGTTGACGACAAGGACTTCCGAACCACCCACACGGGTCACTTCTCTTTCCTGCAAAACCCGCAACAGCTTGACCTGCATCGCCTGCGACATTTCGCTGACTTCATCCAGAAAAATGCTGCCTCCGTCCGCCTGACGGAACTTCCCCTCCCTTCTTTTATCCGCACCGGTAAAGGATCCTTTTTCATGACCGAACAATTCCGATTCCAGCAGGGTCTCCGTGAGAGCGGCGCAGTTTATTTTAATAAAGGGAGCCTCCCTGCGGTTGCTGTTGTAATGAATGGCATTCGCGATCATCTCCTTGCCGGAACCGGATTCACCCGTGATCATTACGGTCGCTTCCGTTGCCGCAACCTGCGCCACGGTTTCCAGAAGCCTGACCATGGCCGGACTCTGCCCGATCATGTTGCGCCGGTCAAACTTCTCCCCCAGCCGCTCCTTCAAGTAATCATTTTCCTTTTTCAGCAGACTGTGCTCTGTCGCACGTTCAATCACAATCTGCAATTCATCAAAGTCCAGCGGTTTGGTCAGATAATCATAGGCGCCTTTTTTCAGCGCGCTGATGGCTGTTTCCACCGAAGCGTAGGCCGTCATGATAATCACCGGAATGGCCGGGCTGACCTTCTTAATCTGTTCCATCGCTTCGATACCGGAAACCTTCGTCATCCGGATATCCATAAGAATCAGATCAAATGACCGTCTGCCGACGGCGTCAACCGCCACGGCCCCGTCATCTGCTTCGGCAACACGATACCCCCAGCCGCCAAGCAGTTTCTTCAACATCACACGATGGGCTGAATCATCATCTACAATTAAAATTTCGAGATCTTTTTTCATGGTTTCTTTCTCCCTAACTGTTCGAAAAACGCAGGGTGACTTTTGTACCGCGGCCCTCTTTGCTCTCCACCTTGACCGCTCCGCCATGCGCTTCCATAATTTTCTGCACAACCGCCAGGCCCAACCCCGTACCGGCCGGCTTGGAGGTATAATACGGATCAAAAATCCTCGGCAGGTCATTTTCCCGGATGCCCGCACCGGTATCGGAAACCGTCACTTCGACAGATTCTTTTTGCGCCTCCAACCGCACGGATAATCTTCCGCCTTCTGTCATGGCCGAGAGGGAATTTAAAAAGACATTGAGCAGCACCTGCTTCACTTTGTCCGGATCAATCTCCGCATTCATCGGCCTCTCTTCCCCCTGGACATCCATTTCAACTCCACTCTTCCGAGCCTCCACCTCGACCAGTTTGATCGTGTGCCGTACCAAGTCCATCATATTTGTCGGTTCTTTTTTCAAGGTGAGCGGCCGGGCAAATTCCAAAAGCTGGCTGATGACGCGATTGAGTCTTTCCGTCTCCGCAATCATAATATCAGCCGTCTCTTCATCTTCTTTATTTCCGGACAGCCTTTGCCTGAAGTAAACCGCGAAGCCTTTAATGGAACTGAGCGGATTGCGTATTTCATGAGCCACGCCGGCGGCAAGCGATCCGATGGCGTGAAGATGGCGGCTGCGAGCGACTTCCTTCTCCATCTGCCGGATTGCCGTCACATTCCGGACAAGCAGAATTTTGCTTTCCGGGACATCGTCACCGGAAAACGCTGCGGCAACAGCTTCCCATACCTGATTGCCCTCTTTTCCGGAGGGAAGGACAATATCTTCTTCGGCAAGTCTTTTCTTTTCATCGATTCTTTCCAACAACTGCGACATTTGCACAGGCAGCAGATCAGCTGCTTTTTTCCCCGTGGCATCCGCACAGGCACCGGAAAACAGCTCTTGAGCCTGGACATTGCAGGTAACAATCTTCCCTGCCTGGTCCACAGCCAGAATTCCAACAGGCATGTGCTTCACCAGGGCTTCTGAAAAAACCGTCAGGCGCGAAAGAGAAGAACGCGTCAGGCGATAGGCCTGCACCAGGAAAAGAGACACAATGGCAAGAGATCCAATCAGCATGAGAACCATTGCCCTGATGACAATCCGGATCATGTCTTCGCGCGACGCCTTTTCGATTTTATCCATATTGAACCCGACGAAGACCAAAAAGGGGCGGCGATCTTCCTGAAGGTCATCAGATCGACCGGGGGAAAATCCACGATAAACCTCAAAGGTGCCCGCCCCTTCTGGATTGGCCGTCTGCCTCCATAGGATATCCCCGCTGGCGCCAACTTTTTTCACATCCAGGTCCAACCCGTATGGCCTGCCCACCATAGAGGGATCGCTGTCCGCCAGAATCCGCCCCTCACTGTCCGTTACAATCAAATAATCGATATCCGGCTGCTGTGCGGTTTCCATGACCAGCTTTTGAAGATAAAACTCCTCCTCTTTCCGATCGATCGGACCGCGCAACGCGGCCTCAAAAGACCGGATAAGGGTAGCACCTTTTTCAACAAAAAGGATAACCGCCTGGTCCTTTCTCTGCTGAGATTGCATGAATATCATCATGCCCAGCATCATGACCAGAACGGTAATCGCACTGACCGCAGCCCAGACAGAAATGTCAAAGCGTTTTTTTTTCATCATTTTTACCAGCCTGTTTTATAGTACGGCATCATCTGGATACAATTGGCCCACCTGGATATCTAAACCGGGCATCTATTATCCATGCAAAGGTGGTGAAAGGCAAACCCTATTTACCTTCTATCTCACAATGTCTAATAATTACATTAACTTATAATCATTGGCACACGCCTTGCTCCTTATGCTGTCAAAAGAAGAGCAATAACTATACAAAGAAGGAGATGAAATATGAAAAAATTTGCTTTAGCGTTTACAGCGGTTGCACTGGGTTTGCTGCTGGCGTCCCAGGCATACGCCTGGGGCCCCGGTGCGGGCAGGGGAAAAGGACTGTGCAGGAGTGCAGGCTTGGAAAGATTGAATTTAACCGACAGTCAAAAGACCAAAATCGAGGCGATACAGGATGCGCACTATAAAGCCACAAGAGACCTGCGGGAAAAAATCTTTGATAAATCGGTTGAACTGCGCAGGCTCTGGCTTAAGGCCAATCCAGACCGCAACAAGATTACAGCGGCGCAAAAAGAATTGAGAACGCTCCGTGATGAAATGGAAGACAGACATACCGCCATGAAGTTTGACATCCGTAAAGTGTTGACAGCCAAGCAGAATGAAAAACTGGCTGACTCGGCCTGGGCAAGGGGCCCAGGTTTCGGACCGCGCGGTGGGATGAGAGGCCATCGCGGACATGGACGGGGCTATGGATCGGGTCCCGGATTAGGTATGGGTATGTGCTACTGAAGCCAAAGCACACGTCCCTCCTTGGAAAGGGGAGCCCCGGGCTCCCCTTTTTTCATGCCCGCAACACCTGTCAGAGCAATACTTTGAGCCGATATGTAAATTCAGATCATGTATTTGGAAAAAAATATTTTGACAACATTCAATTTTTGCATTAATGTAATAATCAAACAAATTAATTTCTGTATAGAGAACAGTAAATGATCAGTTTCATGACAACAATGATTACGGCAAGTGCACTTCTTTCCCTGCTCCTGGGTCTCGTGTTGCTGGGCCTGCTGCTTAAGGCCTCCTGCCCGTCGTCTTTAGGTCGTCACTGAACTGGCAAAATAAATGATTACCTAAAAAGGCCGTGGCAGAAAAAACCACGGCCTTTTTTTAATTTCGTTTATCCAACGATCAGATAAGTTTGAAGGGGGCCACAAATGAAAAAAGAAAAAAATCATGTCTATATCTTTGATACGACATTGAGAGACGGTGAACAGTCGCCCGGCTCCAGCATGAACACGGAGGAGAAGCTCATCCTGTCCAGGCAGCTGGAAAAAATGGGCGTCGATATCATCGAGGCGGGATTTCCAATCGCGTCTGAAGGGGATTTTGATGCTGTCCGGCAAATTGCCCGCGTAATCAAGAAATCGCAGGTGACCGGATTGGCACGCGCCAACAAGCAGGATATCGACCGGGCCTGGCAGGCGATCAAGCACGCGGCACAACCCCGTATCCACACGTTCATTTCTTCATCGGACATTCATCTGAAATACCAGCTCAAAAAGAGCCGCGAACAGGTGCTCAAAGAAGCCGTTGCCGCCGTCAAACTGGCACGCTCCTACACGGACAATGTAGAATTTTCTCCGATGGACGCCACCCGCTCAGACAGGGATTATCTTGTGGAGATGGTTTCGGCAGTCATCGATGCGGGCGCAGTCACGGTCAATATTCCGGACACGGTCGGCTATACCATCCCCGAGGAGTTCGGGAATCTCATTGCCTATCTGTTTGCCAATGTAAAAAACATGGGCAATACGATCATTTCCGTTCACTGCCACAATGATCTCGGCCTGGCCGTCGCCAATTCGCTTGCCGCAATCCGCAACGGCGCGAGGCAGGTGGAATGCACAATCAACGGGATCGGCGAGCGGGCCGGCAACACAGCGATGGAAGAAATTGTCATGGCGCTGGCGACGCGCAGGGATTTGTACGGACTTCACACCAGGATCAAGACAGAAGAAATTTACAAAACGTCGCGCCTGTTGACCCAGATCACCGGTGTCCCGGTGCAGCCGAATAAAGCCATCGTTGGCGCCAACGCGTTTGCGCACGAATCCGGCATCCACCAGGACGGCCTGATCAAGGAAAAAATCACCTATGAGATCATGACGCCCCAGTCTGTCGGCATCAGCGATACCCATATTGTTCTGGGCAAACATTCGGGACGCGCCGCGGTCGGACAGCATTTGAAAAAAATGGGTTACATTCTAAATGATGAACAGGTCAAAAAGGTTGCAGAACGGGTGAAAGCCCTGGCCGACATGAAAAAGGACATCTACGACGAAGACCTGGAAGCCATTTTATATGAGGAAATCTACCGGGGTGAAGACAAATATAATCTGGTGTATTTAAATGTGGTAAGCGGAAACGTCGCCATCCCCACCGCCACCATGGAAATGCAGGTGGGCAAAGAAATCGTGCGCAAGGCGGGATTCGGCAACGGGCCGGTGGATGCAACCTTCGCCGCAATCCGCAATATCACCAAAACCAATTATCCACTTCTGAAATACGTGGTCAATGCCATCACCGGAGGGGCGGACGCACAGGGTGAAGTGACCGTCCAGCTGAAATTCAACGGTCAGTCCGTTGTCGGGCGCGGCGCACATCCCGACGTTATCGTCGCGTCAGCGAAGGCTTACATTAATGCGCTCAACAGGCTGGAGTTCCTGAAAGATAACATTAAAAAGGTTAAAGTTGAATTAAGCTGAAAAATAGGATAAAAAATACTTTTATTTTTTCATCATTTATTTATTAGAACACATTGATTCATCAGGGAGCAAATAACGTGGGAAATACCATAACAGAAAAAATATTGATGGCGCACGCGGGGCTGTCGGAAATATCGGCGGGGCAGTTGATCAACGCCCGCGTGGATATTGCTTTAGGCAATGATATCACAGCGCCAATTGCCATTCGGGAATTCCGCGCGGCCGGAGGCCAGAAAGTTTTTGACAGGGATAAAGTGGCGCTGGTCCTGGATCATTTCACGCCGAACAAAGATATCAGTTCGGCCCAGCAATGTAAAACCGTGCGCGAATTTGCCGCGGAACATGGCATCACGCATTTCTATGAAGGCGGACAGGTAGGTGTGGAGCACGCGCTTCTGCCTGAACAAGGGATTGTCCTTCCAGGCGATCTGGTCATCGGGGCGGACAGCCACACCTGTACCTATGGAGCCCTGGGGGCTTTTGCGACGGGCGTGGGCAGCACCGACCTTGCCGCGGCCATGCTGACCGGTGAACTTTGGTTCAAAGTGCCCTCTTCAATCAAATTTGTCGTCTACGGCAAAATGCCCAAATGGGTTTCCGGAAAAGACCTGATTCTGAATATCATTGGACGCATCGGCGTTGACGGAGCCCTGTACCAGGCCATGGAATTCACAGGAGAGACCATTCTTAATCTGCCGATGGCGGACCGTCTATCCATGGCCAACATGGCCATTGAGGCGGGAGCCAAAAACGGCATTTTTGCTCCGGATGCCATCACCGAAGAATATGTGAAGCCACGGGCCAGGCGGCCTTACAAATTTTATGCATCTGATGCCGATGCCGTTTATTCACAAGTCATCGAAATTGATGCAGGCAAACTGGAGCCGCAGGTTGCCTTTCCCCATCTTCCCTCAAATGTTAAAGGAATCAGCCAGGCAGGTAACGTGAAGATCGACCAGTCGCTGATCGGTTCCTGCACCAACGGCCGGATTGAAGATCTGCGCATCGCCGCCGGGATTTTGAAAAACCGCAAGGCCTCATCCGGCGTCCGCCTGATTGTGGTCCCGGCCACGCCGTTCATCTACCGGCAGGCCCTGCAGGAAGGACTGCTGGAAATTTTCTTAAACGCAGACGCGGTGATTTCCCCACCATCATGCGGTGCATGCCTGGGCGGACACCTGGGAATTCTGGCCGAGGGGGAAAGATCCATCGCTACGACAAACCGCAATTTTGTGGGGCGCATGGGGCATCCGAAAAGTGAAGTCTATCTGGCAAGTCCTGCAGTTGCTGCGGCGTCTGCCGTCCTGGGCAGAATCGCCTCCCCTGAAGAACTGTAAACAAAAGAACAAAAGGATGATCAGAAAATGATATTTACAGGAAAAGTGTGGAAGTTCGGAGACAATATTGACACCGACGCAATCATTCCCGCGCGTTATTTAAACACTTCGGATCCGGTACAGCTTGCAGCCCACTGCATGGAAGACGCGGATCCCGATTTTGTAAAAAAAATGAAGTCCGGCGACATCATTCTCGGCGGGGAAAACTTCGGCTGCGGCTCTTCAAGAGAGCATGCCCCCATCGCCATCAAGGCCTCGGGCATTTCATGCGTCGTGGCAAAAAGTTTCGCACGCATTTTTTACCGCAATGCTTTTAACATGGGATTGCCAATCTTTGAATCGAAGGAACTGGCCGACGCCATTGCCGAAGGAAAAGAAATCACCATCGACAGCACACGTGGAATCATTACCGTGGAAGGTTCAGATCAGCAATTTGCAATCAGCCCGATACCGCCTTTCATGGAACAGCTCATCGCTGACGGCGGCCTGATGAAACATATCGCAAAGAAGTGAGGCCATCATGACAAACCAGGAATACCGGATCGCCGTTTTTGCCGGAGACGGAGTCGGCCCGGAAATTATGAACGAAGCCATCAAGGTATTAACGACCTTGGCGGACAAGAAAAATATCCGTATTTCTCTGAAGGATGGACTGATCGGTGGAAGTGCTTATGATGCTTTCGGAACACCCTTTCCTGACCAGAGTCTGAATCTTGCACTGGAAAGCGACGCGGTACTGTTGGGCGCTGTGGGCGGCCCGAAATGGGAAGGTTTGGATTACAGCGTCCGTCCGGAACGGGCGCTCCTGGGCTTACGCGAAAAGCTCGGGCTTTATGCCAATCTGAGACCGGTCGTGGTCTTTGACGAACTGGTAGATGCTTCGCCTCTTAAAAAAAATCTGGTGCAGGGCATTGACATCATGATCCTGCGGGAATTGACCGGAGATGTCTATTTCGGGAAACCCCGGGGAGTTTCCAAAGACAAAGACGGCCTGCGCACGGGCATCAACACCATGATCTACAACGAAGAGGAAATCCGCCGCATTGCCGTTCGCGCTTTTGAACTGGCCCGTGCACGCAGGAAGAGCCTTCTGTCGGTGGACAAAGCCAATGTCCTGGAATCCACGGAACTGTGGCGCTCTGTTGTGACGGAAACCGGACGCGACTATCCCGACATAGAGCTCAAACACATGTATGTTGACAACTGCGCCATGCAGCTGGTCCGCAACCCCTCACAATTTGACGTCATTGTAACAACCAACCTTTTCGGCGACATCCTGAGCGATGAAGCCGCCATGCTGACCGGATCCATCGGCATGCTGCCCTCGGCCAGCCTGGGTGAGACCAGTGCTTTGTATGAACCCATTCACGGTTCCGCACCCGACATCGCGGGAAAAAACATCGCCAATCCACTGGCCACGATTTTGTCGGTGGCCCTGATGCTGCGACATTCATTCAACATGCCCCAGGAGGCATCCTGGGTTGAAAAAGCCGTGGCGGATGTTCTAAAAGAAGGATGGCGAACGCAGGATATTTATTCCGCAGGAACCAAACTGACGGGTACGGAAGAAATGGGAACTGCCGTTGTCCGGCAGCTGGTTTCCCGTATTTTTTAGCCTTTAAGGAAAGGAGCCAAACACCCTTGAAAGGAAAAATTCTGATTATTGACGACGAAACGTCCGTGAGAGAATTATTTACCGGTGTTTTTACGGATGAAGATTATGAGGTCATCGCAACTGAAGACGGCAATCGAGCGCTTGAGATCCTCGAACAGGACAATATTGATGTCATTTTCCTGGATTTGAAACTCTTTGGGATGAATGGCATTGATTTGTGCCGCCAGATTCGCGAGATGAAGCCCATGTCCATGATTTTTGCCATCACCGGGTGGGCGTCGCTTTTTGAAATTGAGGAATGCCGTCAGGCGGGTTTTGATGATTATTTTGAAAAACCGCTGGATATGGACATGCTTACGGACGCGGTAGCGGAGGCGATAAAAAAACTGGATCGTTGGAAAAAACGCTACTATAAAACTCAAAAATAAAAACAACCGCTAAGCAGGGCCGGACATGCTCAATTCCGTCATGATTCTGGAAAAGATAATTCTTCAACCGACCATGGCCAAAATTTATTCCCGGCTCGGCTTTAGGAAAAGGACAACCTCCCTTACTTCTTCCAGACAGGAAGAAACAGACCGCTACATTGAAGAAGCTGCAGATATTATTGATCTGCAGGGTTCCTTCATCATGCTCTCCATTCTCAAAAATGACGGCAGGGAAACCGTGATGACCGGCGGAATGTCGTTTGCAAGCACCAAACTTGCCGTTTTCCTCGGCAGCTGCCCGGGAGCCGTCCTGATGGGCGCAACCGCCGGCAGGGCAATCATGGAAGCCATTGCAGATAAAACAAGGCAAGATAATTTTACGGCCGCAGTCGTGTATGACGCCACGGCCAGTGAAATGACGGATGCCGCTCTTGACTGGATTACAGACTACATCAACCTTCAGCTGCGGCGCCAAAACAGGCGCCTGCTGCCGCGCCGTTTTTCAGCGGGCTATGCAGATCTTGCGCTCGAAAACCAGAAGAAAATTTATGATAAACTTGAGTTGGGGGAAATAGGCGTATCGATCACTCCCGATTTCCTGCTGATTCCCGAAAAATCCGTTACGGCAATCAGCGGAATCATGCAAGCATGATTGCGATCGCTGATCCTGATGCCGCAAGCGGCGATTTGAATCAGACACGATAACTTCCCGGGTGCTTTACTTTGATGCTTCAGGACTTTTATGCTTGCGCTTGCGCCCCTTCTTTTTTGCCTGAAACTGGCTGATTCTTTTTTTGTACTCACTGATAAATTCTTTGGAAGACAGGTATTTATCC
>MWDG01000071.1 GCA_002070455.1 Deltaproteobacteria bacterium ADurb.Bin151 | reverse complement strand
CGAACTTCTGGTGGCCACGGATGAAATCAAGAGACTGGTGCAGAAACATGAAACGGTGGAAGTCCTGCGCAATACGGCGATGTCGGAGGGAATGACGACTCTGCTGCAGGACGGTATCCTGAAATCAATCCAGGGGTTGACCGACTTCAAACAAGTGCGTCGCGTCTGCATTAAATAAATATTGATAATCTTCCATCAACAAAAGACCACGTAAAAAACAGGAGGACAAGGGCATGAATATTGGTGAACTTCTAGGCGCAATGGTGCAATCAGGAATGACGCCATCTTCGGGCGAGAGAATGAAAAATTCGCTGGGCGGCGACAGTGTCATGGACAGCCTGTCAGGCATGCTGGGAAAATCGGCCGGCCAGGGAGGTGGCGGCGGCATCGGTGATCTTCTTTCAAGCATGCTCGGAGGAGGTCGGCAGGGAGCGGGAACTGCAGGTGCAGGCGGCGGCATCGGTGATTTGCTTTCAAGCATGATGGGAGGAGCCGGCCAGGCAGGCGGCGGAGATAGAAATCTTGCCGTGGGAGGACTGGGAGCGCTGATTGGAGCACTTCTGGGCGGAGGAGGAAAATCCTTAAAAGGAGCAGTGGGCGGCGGACTGATGGCACTGCTCGGTGCCATGGCGCTTAAAGCTCTGAAAGAAAGCGGACAGGTACCCGTCGGGCTTCTGGAACCTCAAACAGAGGCTGAAATAAAAGAACTTGAGCAGAGTTCAGAGCTTATTCTGATCGCCATGATGAACGCCATCAAGTCAGATGGTCAGGTTGACCAGAATGAACTCAACCGGTTTACATCGAAATTTCAGGAATTGGGCGTTGACGGCGAAACGCAAAACTATTTTATCAACCAGCTGCAACAACCAATGGAAACAGAAAAACTGATTGCGGCCGCCCAGGGACAGCCCCAACTCGCGGCGCAGATTTACGCAGCATCGCTTCTGGCTATTGAAGTGGACACGCAGGCGGAAAAAGACTATCTTAGCCGGCTTTCCACAGACATGGGCTTGTCTCCACAGGTCACCGGCCGAATTCATGAGATGGTCGGTCTTCAACCGGCATAAAACCTACGGGGGAAAATACGAAAGGCAATGCCACGTTTTTCCCCCGTATTTTTGTCTGTAGTTTTTCATAAATAAATCAGAAGTTTCCAACGTTCCCCACGGATTGGATAGATTTTGCAAGCATCTGTCCCCTGGCCTTTTTTACCGTTTAAATTTCTTGAGAAAAGAAATCAATACTGGTATGAAAAAAAGATGATTAAGAAAATTTATTTTAAGGATGGATATTTATGTTGAACCCCAATTTCAGTTCCGGCCCCTGCAGCAAGAGGCCAGCGTGGAGCATCGACGCGCTGAAGAGCGCGCCGGTCGGCCGCTCACACCGTTCCGCACTGGGAAAAGAAAGAATCGTCAAAGCAATGAACGATACTCGTAAAATCTTGAATATTCCGGCCGATTACCTGGTGGGCATTCTGCCGGCCTCCGATACGGGCGCTTTCGAATGTGCCATGTGGTCGCTTTTAGGTCCCAAGCCCGTGACTGTGCTGGTCTGGGAGAGCTTCTCCGAAGGCTGGGCCACGGATGTGAACAAACAGCTGAAACTCAATCCCACCATCATCAGAGCCGATTACGGCAAGCTTCCCGATCTTTCCAAAGTGGACTGGAAAACAGACGTGGTTTTCGTCGCCAACGGTACCACAAGCGGCGTGCGTATTCCCGACTGGGACTGGATTCCCGCCGACCGTGAAGGTCTGTCGCTTTGCGACGCCACAAGCTACACATTTGCCAACGAAGTGGACTGGAGCAAAATCGACGTTCTCACATATTCCTGGCAGAAATGCCTTGGCGGAGAAGCCGCACACGGCATGATGATTCTGAGCCCCAGAGCGGTTGCCCGCCTGGAATCCTATACCCCGTCCTGGCCAATGCCGAAAATTTTCCGCCTGAAAAAAGGCGACAAAATCAATAAGGCCATTTTTGAAGGCGATGTCATTAACACCCCTTCCATGCTGTGCGTGGAAGATTACCTTGACGCCCTCGACTGGGCCGGTAAGTTCGGCATTGACGGACTGGTCAGGAAGAGCAAAGCCAATCTGAAAGTGGTGGAAGACTGGGTTGCCAAGACCGACTGGATCGAATTTCTGGCCAATGACCCGAAGGTCCGCTCCAACACATCCGTTTGCCTCTCCGTCACACATCCAAAAGTAGCGGCACTCGATGCAGACGCGAAAAGCAAATTTCTCAAGAGCATCACCTCCGACCTGAGCAAGAAAAATATCGCTCATGATATTAACTCTTACAAGGACGCGCCCGCCGGTTACCGTTTCTGGTGCGGCCCGACGATTGAAGAATCCGATCTCAAAGTGGCGCTCGCTGAACTGGAAAAAGTTTTCAACGAAAAGGTGAAAAGCCTTTAACGGAAGAGCAGCATGGAAAATGTGATAAAAAGGGTCCTGGTCAGTGATTCCATGGCGTCCGAAGTTGCCGAAATTCTGGGGAACTCGCCGGGGGTAACAGTCGACGTCAAAACAGGTATGACGCCTGACCAGTTAAAAGATGCCATCAAAGATTACGATGCTCTTATCGTCCGTTCGGCTACAAAAGTTACGGCTGAAATCATTGAAGCGGCTGTGAAGCTTTCGGCAATCGGCCGGGCCGGAGCCGGTGTTGATAACATTGATATTCCCGCCTCGAGCAAGCGGGGTATCGTCGTCATGAACACTCCGGGCGGCAATACCATCACCACCGCCGAGCACGCCATCGCCATGATGGTGTCGCTCGCGCGGAAAATTCCCCAGGCCACGGCATCCATGAAAGCAGGCAAGTGGGAAAAAAGTAAATTCATGGGCAATGAGTATTGCAATAAAACCCTGGGCATCATTGGACTTGGAAGAGTGGGCAGCGTAGTCGCGGACCGGGCCATCGGCCTGAAAATGAATGTCATCGCCCATGATCCGTTCATTTCACCGGAAGTCGCTGAAAAAATGGGCGTGAAAATGGTCAGCATGGATGAACTCTATACCCATTCAGATTTCATTACGGTGCACTCACCGCTGTCCGCTGAGACGAGAAATCTTGTCAATGAAGAATCCTTTGCCAGGATGAAAAAAGGCGTGTTCCTGATTCACTGCGCCCGCGGAGGTATTGTAAATGAAAAAGCCCTCTGCGACGCGCTGAAATCCGGGAAAGTCGCCGGCGCAGCCATAGACGTTTTTGAAGAAGAACCGACCCGCAACATGGATCTCATCGGACTGGATAACGTCATCTGCACGCCGCACCTTGGAGCGTCAACGGATGAAGCGCAGACCAACGTGGCCATTGCCATTGCCCATCAGATTGCCGCTTATTTCGCTACCGGCGAAATTAAAGGTGCGGTCAACTTCCCTTCTGTGAGCAGCGAAGTCATGGCGCAGATCAAACCTTACCTCGAACTTGCCGAAAAACTTGGAACCTTCCAGGCTCAGCTCCTGACAGGCGCGATTCAGGAAGTCAACATTGAATACAGTGGAGAACTTCTCAACCATAACGTCGCCCCGATCACGATTTCAGTGATCAAGGGACTCCTCGATCCAATCCTGAAGGAAACCGTCAATTACATTAATGCGCCGGTAATCGCCAGAGAAAGAGGCATCAAGGTTGTGGAATCCAAAAGCACGGAAATCAAAGATTTCACCAATATGGTTTCTTTGACCGTAAAAACATCCAAAGAAACCAGCAAAACCGCAGGCGCCGCTTTTGGAAAAAATGATCCCCGCATCGTTCGCGTGAACGAATTCTCTGTTGAAATCGTGCCGGAAGGCTGCATGCTGGCCGTTTCCAATGATGATCAACCGGGTGTTATCGGCAATCTGGGAACCACGCTGGGGGACAATCATGTCAACATCGCCCGCCTGCATTTGAGCCGCGACGCAAGGGCAAAGAAAGCGCTGGTCGTTCTGAATACGGATTCACCGGTCGGTCCGGACGTTCTGGAGAAACTAAGGAAATTACCGCACGTAATTTCCATTACACCGATTAAGATGTAGGAAAGCATATACTCATGGCCAATGTTGCGGTTGTAGGCACTCAATGGGGTGATGAAGGCAAGGGGAAAATCGTTGACCTTTACACCGAAGAGGCGGATGTGGTCGCTCGCTTTCAGGGCGGAAACAATGCCGGTCATACGCTGGTTGTCAAAGGCAGAAAGACGATTTTGCATCTGATCCCGTCAGGAATTCTGCATAAGGGAAAAATCTGCGTAATCGGCAACGGTGTTGTGTTTGATCCGGCGGTCTTTCTTACAGAGGTTGAAGAACTGACGCAGGCCGGTTTTCTGCCATCTTCCACAAAGCTTTATGTCAGTGAAAAAGCGCATGTGATTATGCCGTACCATCGGAGCATCGACCAGGCCCGCGAGGCGCGTTCTTCCGGCAAGAAAATCGGCACAACCGGCCGCGGCATCGGTCCGGCGTATGAAGACAAGGTCGCCCGCACAGGAATTCGCGTAGGTGATCTCTTTGATGAAAAACTTTTCATTGAAAAATTGCATCATGCTCTGGAAGAAAAAAATTTTCTTCTGAAAAATTTCTTCTGCACGGAACCTTTGTCAGAAGAAGAGATTGCGGCCCAATACATGGCCTTTGCAAAAAAAATCAAACCCTTTGTCGCAGATACATCGCTAATCCTCGATGCCGAAATAAAAAATGGCAAAAAAATCCTCTTTGAAGGCGCACAGGGCTGTCATCTGGATGTGGATCACGGAACCTATCCCTACGTCACGTCCTCCAACACGGTGTCGGGAAACGCTTCCTGCGGAAGCGGAATCGGCCCCAACAGGATCTCAACAGTGGTAGGAATTGTCAAAGCGTATACTACGCGTGTCGGTGAAGGTCCTTTCCCGACTGAACTGAAAGACGCCATCGGCGATCATTTACAGAAAGTCGGTCAGGAATTCGGTGCGACAACAGGCCGTCAGAGACGCTGCGGGTGGCTGGACATGGTACTGGTGCGGCACGCGGTCCGTGTTTCAGGCATTACAGCACTCGCGATCACCAAACTGGATGTTTTAACCGGCCTGAAAAAACTGAAAATCTGCGTTGGCTACCGTCTGGGCGACAAGCATCTGACCGATGCCACACCGGCCAGTCTGAAAGCATTGGCCGCCTGTGAACCGGTTTACGAAGAGCTTGATGGCTGGCAGGAAAACATCATCCCGGCTTTAAAGATGAGCGAACTGCCTGAAAACGCCAGGAAGTATCTGAAGCGTCTGGAAGAACTGTCCGGCGCTAAAATTGCCCTGGTTTCGGTGGGTGCCGGGCGCGAAGAAACCATTCAGCTTGGAAATCCCTTTCAGGACTAAACAGGTCGAGTTTCTTCTTGACATCCGTAATCCTAGCTGCTAGAAGCCGGTTTCCTTAAATGAATACTTTCGTGGGCCGTTAGCTCAGAGGTAGAGCAGCGGACTTTTAATCCGTTGGCCGCGGGTTCAATCCCCGCACGGCCCACCAGGAAAGTCAAAGGTTCCTCAAAGGGAACCTTTTCTTATTTCACTTCGGACTTTTGAAGTACCTTTACTGATTGCGTTTTCACAAATTCAACCTCATAATCCGGTTCTTTTCAGATTCTGCACATTTGTATTTTCGCAGCCAAGATTTCCTTGACACACAAAAACACGCATTCTATACTCCCCCCACAAAACAGTAGTTCTTAATAAAAAAACCCTAAGGACAATTTGTTTTGGGAAACCGGAGAACAAAAAAAATTAGGTACTGTCTGTCATCAGAGTACCCTCTAATAAAAAAGACATGGAAAGGAGTAGATGGTATTTTATGTATCGGATTGATCTGTTGAATAAGATTTCAAAAAAGGGTCTCAACCTTTTTACGGAGAAGTATGAGCACGGTACGGATATTTCCAATCCGGACGGCATTCTGGTAAGAAGCAAGGAAATGAAAGACATGACCCTGCCGTCATCACTGAAAGCCATTGCCCGGGCAGGCGCCGGCGTCAACAATATTCCCATTGACAAATGTTCGGAGAAAGGCATTGTCGTTTTTAATACCCCGGGGGCCAATGCCAACGGAGTGAAAGAGCTGGTTATTCTGGGCATGATACTGGCAGCACGCAATGTTGCAGACGGCATCGTCTGGACCAAAGGGCTGATCGGTGAAGGAGACAAGGTGCCCGATCTGATCGAGAAAGGAAAAGCAAAGTTTGTCGGCACCGAGATCCAGGGTAAAAAGCTTGGTGTGGTGGGTCTGGGAGCCATTGGCACCATGTTGGCCAATGCCGCCGAAGGCCTCGGCATGACCGTCTGGGGATACGATCCATTCCTGTCCATCGAGGCAGCCTGGAGGCTGTCCCGCAATACCAAGAAGGCGCCAAGTCTGGACAAACTTCTGTCCGAGTGCGATTTCATCTCTCTGCACGTCCCCCAGAACAAAGACACCAAGGGATTCATCAATGCGGACAAATTTGCGGTCATGAAGAAAGGCGCGGTACTCCTAAATTTCGCCAGAGGTGGACTTGTGGATACCCCTTCCCTGAAGAAAGCGATCGCCGACGGCATAGTGAGCCGCTACGTAACGGACTTCCCGGACGAAGAGGTCATTAAGACGGACAAAGTCATCGCCATCCCGCATCTGGGCGCTTCCACCGAAGAATCGGAAGAAAACTGCGCCATCATGGCTACCATGCAGCTCATGGATTTTCTGGAGAATGGGAATATCAAGAACTCGGTAAATTTCCCGGAATGTTCGCTGGAACGGTCGGATAAAGCCAGGCTTACAATTTCGAACAGGAACGAGCCCGGAATGATCGAGAAGATCACACGCATGCTGGCGGACAACAATCTCAATATTGCAGACATGATCAACAAGAGCAAAGGAAACCTAGCCTATAACATCATTGATCTGGAAGGCAAAATCAATAATGACCTGATCAAGAAAATCGAGTCGATCAGTGGGATCGTGGCTGTCAGAGTAATCTAGAATACCTCTGATAGATCGTTCATTGATTAAAAAAAGTGCCCGGCTTGCGTTGAACCGGGCACTTTTTCATTTGCGGGTTAGCGCATTCCTATCTTTGTTTTGACATCTTGCGCAGACATCGTGTATAAATTTTTAAAATCCTGCATCTGTCTGGAAACGCCCATGGACGAAAAAGTAAAACAGGCCATATTCAATCAAATAGAAAAAGAGCCTTACGCAAGGAGTTTAGGCTTGAAACTCCTCCAGTTGCAGGAAGGCTGCGCCAAGGTTGAAATGCGTTTTACCGGAGAGCTTGAAAATATTTTTGGCATGGCCCATGGCGGGGCAATTTTCTCTTTGATGGATACAGCGTTTGAGGTTGCGTCCAACTCGCACGGTACCATGGCTGTGGCTCTTAATATGAACATCAATTATCTGGCTTCGCCAGAAAACGGCGCTCTGCTCACAGCTGAAGCCAGGGAAATCCATAGAACCAGAAGAACCGCAACGTACGATATCCGTGCCACGGACGATACCGGAAAACTCCTGGCCACCTGCCAGGCGCTGGTATACCGGCTGGACAAGCCGCTTCCGTTTCTTACGGAGGATAAAGGTTAAAGGCAAAAGGTTAAAGGCTTGAACGGAAGATTCACTTATTTTCTTTAAAAAGATGAAAAAGCCTGGTGGGTTAACCCATCCGAGCTTTTCTTTCAAACTTGCACTTTTCCTTTCACCTTGTGCCTTTCGCCTTTAGCCTTTCATTTCCACGATGAGATACTTCTTCTTTCCCTTGCGGATTCGGAGATCGCTGCCGCCGTAAAAATCATCAACCGACAGTTTTTCGTCACTTGTTTTCACCTGTCGCTCATTGACATAAATACCTCCCTGATCAATGAGGCGTTTTGCTTCCGACATGGATTGCGTCAGTCCAGCTTTGGCGCATAAAGACGATATCAGGAGTCCTGCATCCAGATCTTTTTGCGAAACTGCATAACGGGGGATAGCGGAAGTATCAGACTGAGGTGCTTCGCGCGGGATGTCGCTTGACGGGAAAAGATCCGCATCGACAGGGCGCGCATGGAAAGCCTCCATCGACGCGCGCCAGGCCGCCCGGGCTGCATCCGCGCCATGTGTGACCCTGGTCGCTTCATATGCAAGTACGGTTTTGGCCATGTTGAGTCTCGCATCGGACAACGTTTTAACCGCAGCAATGTCTTCCAGAGGCAAATAAGTAAACAATTTCAAAAACCGCTCCACATCGGCATCATCGCAGTTGACCCAGTACTGGTAGTATTCATACGGCGGGGTCAGGCTTCCATCCAGCCATATGGTGCCCTTTTCCGTTTTGCCCATCTTGTGCCCCAGATAAGTGGTAATCAGGGGAAAAGTAACCGCCTGCGCGTCCTTTGCTTCAATTTTGCGGATGAGTTCGGTCCCGGCCAGCATATTGCCCCACTGATCGTTCCCTCCCATCTGCAGGGCACAGCCGTAATTCTGGAAGAGATACAAAAAGTCGTAACCCTGCAGGATCATGTAATTGAACTCAATGAAATTCAACCCCTTCTCCATCCTCATTTTATAGCTTTCCGCCGCCAGCATCCGGTTGACGCTGAAATGCCGCCCGATATCACGCAGGAATTCAATGTAATTGATTTTAGTCAGCCAGTCAGCATTATTGAGCAGTAGAGCGCGTCCTTCTGAAAAATCCAGGTACCGGGAAAGCTGCCTGCCCAGACATTTTGCGTTGTAGTCAATCTGCTCTCGACTGAGCACCTGGCGCATTTCCGTCTTGCCACTGGGATCACCGATCAGTCCGGTGCCTCCGCCGACCAAGGCTATGGGACGGTTTCCATTTTTCTGCATGTGCGCCAGCGCCATAATGGGCACCAGGCTGCCGATATGCAGGCTCGTCGCCGTCGGATCAAATCCGATGTAGCAGGTTACAGGTCCTCCGGCAAACAGTTCTGAGATCAGAGTTTCACTGGTAACCTGTTCGACAAAACCCCGCTCTTTTAATATTTCATAGGCGCTCTTCATCTGGTGCCTCCGTTATTGATTAAGCTTGACGCTGATCCTTTCGATCGCATTGGCTCTGCCGCTTTGCGTGTCAATATCGATCACGACTCCCTGCAGGCGGACATCATTTTTGGCCACATCAAACCTGTTGGGAATCTGAGTTAAAAATCTTTCGATAATGGTGTCTTTCTTAATGCCGATCACGGAATCAAAGGGTCCGGTCATCCCCGCATCGCTGATGTAAGCCGTTCCATTCGGCAAAACCTCATTATCTGCGGTCTGCACATGGGTATGTGTCCCCAGAACCGCGGATACCTCACCGTCCAGATACCATCCGAGTGCCCGCTTTTCCGATGTCGCCTCTGCGTGGATATCAACAATAATGACACTGGTCCGGCTTTTCAGTCGCTCGATTTCTTTTTTTGCTACGGTAAACGGGCAGTCCACCGGATGCATAAAAATTCGCCCGGCAAGATTCAAAACACCGACGTACTGGCCTGAAACCGTCGGCATGAGAACCGATCCCGCGCCCGGGACACCCGCAGGGTAATTGGCGGGACGGATCAGCGATTCGTAGTCATCGATGAATTCCATGACTTCTTTTTTATCCCATACATGGTTGCCGGAGGTCAGCACATCAATATGGGAGTCATAAAGTTCTTCTACAACCTCTCTGGTGATGCCGAAACCGGAAGCCGCATTTTCACAATTGGCAATGACCATGTCTACATCATGGCCGGAAACCAGAGACGGAAGCAATTCTTTGACCGCCCTCCGTCCGGGTTTGCCTACAATATCGCCGATAAACAAAATCTTCATCCTACCGCCTGATTTTCCCGCCGCGCCTATTTGGCAAAGTTGGACACGCGCGTTTCCCGAATTACCGTAACCTTGATCTGCCCGGGATATGTCAATTCGTTTTCAATTTTCTTGATAATGTCGTTGCACAGCATCACGGTATCATTATCGGAAATCTTTTCATTTTCCACCATGATCCGGATTTCCCGTCCTGCCTGAATGGCAAAGCACTTGTCGACGCCATTGAAAGAGTGAGCAATCTTTTCAAGCTCTTCCAGGCGCTGAACATACGTTTCCAGCATTTCACGACGAGCGCCGGGACGGGCCGCCGACAGGGTATCTGCCGCCTGAACCAGCACACCCAGAAGGGTATTATTGCGGCCGTCATCGTGGTGGGTGGCAATCGCCTGAACGATGCGCGGATTTTCGCCGAACCGTTTGGCAAAGTCGGCACCGATAGCCGCGTGTGTTCCTTCGATTTTGTGGTCCACCGCTTTGCCGATATCATGCAGAAGCCCAGCCCGTTTGGCTTCCTTGATGTTCATTTTGAGTTCCGCCGCCATCAACCCGGTCAGATAAGCCACGTCAATGGAATGCTGCAGAACATTTTGCGAATAGCTGGTGCGGTATTTCAAAGCGCCCAGCATATTGATGATTTCAGGATGAATGTCATGGACACCACAGTCGAAGGATGCCTTCTCACCCGTTTCGCGGATGATCTGCTCTACTTCCTTTTCCACTTTTCTGACAATATCCTCAATCCTGCCGGGATGAATTCGGCCATCCTGAATGAGCCTTTCCAGCGAGATACGTGCCACTTCACGCCGCACAGGGTCAAAACTGGACAGCACCACTGCTTCCGGTGTATCGTCAACAATCAAATCGATGCCGGTAGCCGCTTCTATCGCACGGATGTTACGGCCTTCACGGCCGATGATGCGGCCCTTCATTTCTTCACTGGGCAAATTAACAACGGATACGGTATGTTCCGCCACATAATCCCCTGCGTATCGCTGAATGGCATAGGCAATAATTTCACGCGATTTACGGTCCGCCGTCAGTTTGGCTTCTTCTTCCACTTTACGCACCAGCGCTGCAGCGTCTCGCCTGGCATCGGACTCCATGGATTGAATCAGAATATTTTTTGCTTCTTCCGGAGTAATGCCGGCAATTTTTTCCAGCTTGTCTTTCTGTTCTTCCACCATGGCATCGAGACGACGGTGTTTTTCATCCAGGGCACGTTCCTTCTGGCTTAAATTCTTGTCGCGTCCTTCGATATTTGATTCTTTCTGCGACAAAGCGTCAATCCGCTTA
>MWDG01000070.1 GCA_002070455.1 Deltaproteobacteria bacterium ADurb.Bin151 | reverse complement strand
GGTTTGAAGAACATGACGCTGCTGGTCGATGAAAAAGGCAAAATCGCCAAACTCTATGGCGCAGACCACTGGCTTTTGCCTCTGTCCAGACGCGTTTATCTGATTATCGATCAGAAGATGACCGTCATTTACAGCAAAGACACGGGCTTAACGAGTCTGCTTCCTGATCAGACCCAGACACTGATCGGTGAAATCGATCGGCAAGTGCGTTAACGGGCAGTATCAGCCTCATCTGACAAAAAAGGTTCGAACCAGGTTTATCCATTTCCCCGGGAAACGGACCGTTTCCCCACCGGGTGAAGCACTTCACCCCGCGGGGAGCGGTTCGTAGAGTGATTCAAGGCAGGCATCGTCTTCACGGTTTCGTGAAAAGGCTTTGTCTTCTTCTGCTTTTATGTTGTCTTTTGACTGCTTATGCATAATCCACCTCAATTCATTCAAGAAAATGCTTGTTTCTCCTTCTAATCCATAATAGATAAATTTTTTTATTACTTCAAGGGGAACCCTATGGATATTCTTCAGGCGATCATTCTTTCCATTGTGGAAGGCATCACCGAATTTTTACCGGTTTCGTCGACCGGTCACATGATTCTGGCCTCGTACATTATGAAAATTCACGAACATGCTTTTGTAAAAACCTTTGAAATCGGCATCCAGATCGGGGCAATCCTGGCCATTGTGATGCTCTACTACAAGAGATTTATTCAGGGGCTTACCATTTACATCAAACTTTTCATTGCCTTTATTCCCACGGCCGTTGTGGGCTTTCTGGCTTACAAAACCATCAAGACTTATCTCTTCAATCCACTGGGGGTGTCGCTTGCTCTGATAATCGGCGGTGTAATTCTGATTGTTATCGACAAATGGGTTGTGACCCGTGAAAGCCGTTATGCCGAAATTGAAGAAATTTCTTATAAAAATGCTTTCTTTATCGGGCTGGCGCAGTGCGTGTCCATGATTCCCGGCGTGTCACGCGCCGCGGCAACCATCATCGGTGGCGTTGGAAACGGACTCAACAAAAAGCAGGCTACGGAGTTTTCTTTTCTGCTGGCCGTTCCCACCATGTGCGCGGCTACAGGCTACGATTTACTGAAAACCGATGCCACCTTTTCATCGCACGAACTGATGCTGCTGGCGATCGGGCTTGTCGGAGCCTTTATTTCCGCCTGGCTTGCAGTGAAACTCTTCATCCGGTTTGTGGAAAACCACGGCTTCAAGACGTTCGGTTACTACCGCATTTTCATAGGAATCGTTTTTTTGGTTTATATGGTGCTTAGCGGATCTTCATCGTTTTTTGACGCTCTCTGAATCGCAATGACGAAGGACTTTTTCGCATACAGGAAAAAGACAGGAGGTATTCATCATGATCAAAGTAACAGACGAAATCAAAGACAGCTTAAAGAGCACAAAAATCGCGTTCTTTTCGACGGCAGCCAAAGACGGCACACCCAACGTGGTGCCGATCGGTGCATTTAAATTTCTGGACGATGAAACTCTGCTCATTTCGGATCAGTTTTTCAACAAGACCTTGAAAAATCTTAAGGAGAATCCTAAAATTGCACTGGCCTGGTGGGGTGATCAGGGCGGCTTTCAAATCAAGGCTGACATCACCATCCACACCGATGACGAGATTTTCCGGCAGAATGTTGAATGGGTACACAGCATCAAAGAATCGCTTCAACCCAAGTCAGCCATCGTGGGGAAGATTACAGGCGTGTATATCGTTAAAAGCGGTCCCGACGCAGGGGAAAAAATCCTTTAGACACAGAACAACAGGGCCACGACTTACGCCATCCCGCCTTTAAGATGAACATATATGGATCAGAGGAGAAACAAAATGGATAATGAACCCCACAAAAACGACGAACAAATCAAAAAAGAAATGATCGATCTTCTCATGGAAAAGATCACGGGCGGCCTTTCCGAAAAGGTTGTGGACTATGGGAACCATCCACGAAATTACGGCAGCATGGAAAAACCAGACGGCTACGCCAAGATCAAAGGCCCCTGCGGTGATACGATGGAGATGTTCCTGAAAATTCGGAACGATAAGATTGACGACATCCGTTACACAACGGACGGTTGCATGACGTCTCACGCTGCGGGAACAGCCGCGACTGTGATGGCCAAAGGCAAGCCGGTTCGGGAGTGCATGAAAATTAACCAGAGTTCCATTTTAGAGCATCTGGACGGCATGCCCGAAGATTCGCAACACTGCGCGCTTCTGGCCGCCAACACGTTTCACAAGGCCCTCCGGGATTATGCCATCGGAAAGAAAAAATGAAAAATGAGGCAATGAAAAACCAATCCTTTGCGGCATTAAACCATCATATTGTGACGATCGTTTGCGACAATTATAAAACCCGCGATGATCTGGACGTATGCTGGGGGTTTTCCTGCCTCATCTCACTGGACGGCAAAAACATTCTTTTCGACACGGGCAGCGATGGGATCGTGTTGTCAAAAAACATGGCCAGGTTGGGGATCGATCCAGCGTCAATTGATTTACTGATCATTTCACATCAACACTGGGACCACACGGGCGGTATCTACTATATTCTCGACGCCAATCGCAATCTTCAGATTTTAGTACCCCAATCATTTTCCATACATTTCAAATCGGACATGAAACGATACGGTGCCAAGCTGATTGAAACAAAAGGGGCACGTGAAATCCTGCCCGGTCTTTTCACAACAGGAGAACTCGACGGTCCGGTGAAGGAGCAGGCGGCGCTGCTGAAAACGGATGCAGGTACGATGGTCATCACCGGTTGTGCGCATCCTGGCATTGTCCGGATCGTCGAAATTGCCCAAACGATCCTCCCGGAAAACGACATTGCGTTGGTAATGGGAGGGTTTCATCTTCTCAATGATGGGGAAGAAGAGATTTTAGGCATCATCGGGAGATTTCAATCTCTGGGTGTCCGTTATGCAGCCGCTTCGCATTGCAGCGGCGAGAGGGCAAGAAAACTTTTCGCCCGCGAATACGCCAAGAGGTTCATCCCCCTTGGAGCGGGCAGCATCATCGGACTTGAGAACCTGAAAAAATAATCAAAGACTGCGACCGTGGTCAGCACCCACTTGTCCCTCACGTGAATCCTCCCCCGCCTGAAGTTCCGGCCCCTGAAGACGACGAAAATTTAGAGGCAAACACAGAGAGTTGTTTTTCCGTATTTTTTCCGCCGCAAGAGGGACAGATTTGCTTTTGAGAGGCTTCAGAGATCGAAACAAGCTGTTCAAAACACTCTCCGCAATCTTTGCATTG
Source organism: Deltaproteobacteria bacterium ADurb.Bin151 (assembly GCA_002070455.1). Classification (GTDB taxonomy): domain Bacteria; phylum Desulfobacterota; class Syntrophia; order Syntrophales; family Smithellaceae; genus UBA8904. Next base: position 7,873 of record MWDG01000070.1, on the reverse strand, counting down.
ATATTCATAAAGTGGACTTGCTCATGTTTCTTTATGGATGGATCATGGTTCCTGATATTCCAGAGATTAAGATGAATATTTTCCCTTAGACTCATCATTTGTCCCCTTTATCTTCTTTGACCGGGCACGCCTGACATGAGGTCATGAAAATTCTCTCTGGTTATTGTTATTGGAAAGCCCTCAGGGCGGGTCAGTGGGCGTCTGTGGTACGCGAGCCATTGAATGCAGCCCGACGATGTTGAACACCCATCAGTTTGTGCAATAGCCTCTTTCAGAAGTGATGCCCTTTGTTGAAACCCGGGGTTGTTTTTAATCTGTTCGACCTTCTGCCTCAGTTCTTGAGCATTGAAATCCATGATATTCAACCGTAGTCCGACCCCCAGATATTCAACCCGGCTGGCATTATCCGTCTGCTCTCCCCCAATGGGCATAATGATCAGGGGTTTGCCGGTTGCCAGGGTTTCGTTTGTGCTATTGTTCCCTCCATGCCCGATGACGAGGTCAACGTTGGGGAGCAGGTCAATTTGAGGAACTGATGGATACAGCATGACATTATTTGGTATTTGACGTTTGATGAGCTTTCTGTATGCCCCGCCCGCACTGATAACAACCTGATAATCAGGATGATCAAGGGCATGCATGATCTTCCTGAATACCTCGGGTTTATTATTGAATACCGTTCCAAGAGAAACGTACACCTTGAAACGGTCACTTTTCAAATTCCCGAATGGGAAGCAAATGTCCGGCAGGTTCTTCCGCTTGGTAAAACAGGGCCCGATGTACAGAGTGTTGGCGGTCAGATTGTCGCGTGGCGCCTCAATTGCCTGTGAACTGACGACCAGGTTCAACCATTTTGAATATGGCCTTCGCAGAATATCAGGAGGATTCGGGGGTAATCCGAATTTTTGCCGTGCACGATTAAGCTTTTCATCTAATCGTCTCAAGACAGCCCGCTCTCGCTGTTCGTGCTGCCGGTACAATTCATCCGGAACAGCTCCGATGGGTAGCCCGCTGGCAAACGGCGGAATCAGGCTTCCTTTGAAAGGCAGACCACTGTGGTAGATGACTGCACAGGGAATATCCATCAATTCGGCGGCAAAGTGTGCGGGGAAGAACGCAAAGTCAGAAACCAGAACATCGGGTTTTATGGACTCAAGGTATTTTAAGATACTCTTGACATAGTATGCAGTTCCTATTGAAGCCAAACCTACCACCAGCGAAAATTCCTTGTAGCCGGAGGTGTAAGGTACCCGGATACCTTTGATCAATGCCGTAATGGGAGGAAGGATAACATCAACGGGTATCCCATGGCGCGCTATTGTCTTGGGAAGGCTCATGGCGTCCTTCAGGACTTGAAATGGTGGATCAAGTTTCACTTTTTTCCCGGGAATAAGGAAACGGACCTTGTGGCCTTCGTCCCTCATCTGCAGGGCTATTGTCAACATGACATTCAAATGTCCGGTAGTCGGCTGATTCAGGAATAGGACTGTGCTCATAAACTATTAATCCCGGGAGACAATATTAGTTCTGTCGCCTTTCTTCTTTGCACTGTCAATAATCGTCGGCAAGGATACCTTTTACTTATGGCCTCTTTCCAGTAGATCTTTAATGTAACTGTAATCGCAGGGGCGAATCGGGGCTTCCTTATCTTCGATCAGTTTCTTTTCTAAGGATGTTTCTTCTAACCGGATCTTGTTGATTCCAAGGATCGGTTGAAGGTGCTTTCGTTCTACCTCTTTCCTTAAATATTTATGAATGAACTCTGCAATTTGGTCATCTGTAAACCGCTTGTGTAACCGAATCAACTTATCATCCCCCTTTTTTAAGCAAGGATTATATCCTTTTCAGGTGTAAACTTTTAAATTTTAAATTCACAAAAAAGGAAGTTCTTATCAATTCAATTATAATTCTCCTGTGAAAGATACACCTCTTTCATTTTCGCGTTTCATTTGGAATCGTTTTCTGGCCGGTCAATCCTTCTGAACATTTTCATTTGATTCATTTTTTTTATCTTCCTGCAGTCCCACTGTATCCTGTATTTCCTTGACGGGTTCATTTTCTCCGCTTGCCTGAACATCAGGGGCTTCATTTTCCACTCCTGAAGCGTCAATAATTTCTTCTTCTTTTGTTTCTGCCATTACCTCCTCTTTTGTTTCATCTTTTACATCCTCGTCTTTTTGCCGAACCACTTCATCGTACTCCCTGATGATAATGCCCCGACGCAGCATGATCTGGTAAATTCGTTCCGCACGCCTTGCCGCATATCGTGAACCGCCTTTGGGTTGATATTGCCGCGGATTGGGTAAAGCAGCGGCCAGAACAGCAGCCTCACGCGCGTTCAGATCCCGTGCTTTTTTGCGGTAATATTTCCGGGCCGCAGCCTCTATTCCAAATAGGCCATCGCCCCATTCGGCGACATTTAGATACAGTTCAAAAATTCTTCTTTTCTTCAGGTTCTGTTCGATACGCCAGGTTAATATGGCTTCTTTAACTTTGCGAATCGGATTTTTCGCCGGCGTTAAATACAAATTTTTTGCAAGTTGCTGCGATATGGTGCTGCCACCCGCCTTAAACTTTTTGTTTTCAATGTCCTTTTCCAGTGCCTTCTGCATTGCTTCAAAATCAAAACCCTCATGCGACCAGAATTTGTCATCTTCCGCAATAATCACGGCTTTCAATACGTAGGGAGAGACCTGTGAAATGGGCACCCACTCTGAAGAGATTTGTTTTTCCATTCCCTGTGACCGCCAGCTGTCTTCACGATATTCCATAAACGCGGTTTTCCCGGGGCGATTTGTTTTGAGATCCGCCACCTTCGGATAAACAAAATATCTGCCGATATCAATGACAAAAAAAAGAACAACTCCAAGCAGACCCCATAAAATTATTTTTTTCCACAAGCGCTTCATCGATTTTCCCTCTTTAAATAAGTTGAAAACTCCTATACCTCATTAAAAAAGAATGCAAAATAAATTTGACATACAATTTTTTTTTTAGTATGCAATCTGTACGAAGTTTGTAAAAAGCTATGTAAAAGATAGACCTTCGTTTTCTGTGTGCAGTAAATATCTTTGATATACCTAAACTTGGCAGCTTCGCGCCGCAATCTGTGCACCGTTAACAAAATGGGTCCCCCCCGCAAAAAAGGAGGTACTTCATGAGGAAACGGCGGATATTGGTTCTTTCGGGTTTGTTTGTTCTCTTTATGTGTTGCTATCACCCCGTCGCTCACGCAACACAGTACACGGTCAAAAAAGGCGACACTCTTATTGAAATTTCAAAAAAAATCGGCGTCAGTGTTCAAACCATAAAAAAAGTTAATAATCTTTCCGGACATAAGCTTAAGCCCGGTCAGGTATTGTCGCTGAAGAAAAAAAATTCTGCCTCTCGCGTTTCTGTAAAATCCAAATCCACCTCGGCATCCCATTACAAAGTAAGAAAAGGCGATACGCTTTCAAGCATTTCCAAAAAGACAGGCATTCCCGAACAACAACTTGCCACTCTCAATAACATTAAATCCAAAAAACTGCGCGCGGGAAGCAGCCTCATTCTATCAAAACCAAAGATCTCTGCGCCTGCTGCAGCCGCTCCCGCATCCGCCCCACCGCATGCAGATGAAAACGACATTCTTCTCGATGAGGAAGGAGATGACTTCCTTACTGCAGAATCATCAGACAACTTTGATTACGAAGCAGAAACCAGAAATGAGTTTCTGGGCAAGTGGGGCAGTGCGGATGAAAGAAAACTGTTTGTGAAAGTCGCAACCGGATTTTTGGGCGCGCCCTATCGTATGGGTGGTGTAACAGTTCAGGGAATCGACTGCTCCGCCTTTGTAAGGAAAATGTATGAATTCTTCAATATCAAGCTGCCGCGGACAGCGCGAGAACAGGCCATGGTTGGCGTTCGCGTTGATCGTGACAAACTGGAAGCGGGAGACCTGGTTTTTTTCCGTACCAAAAGACCGATCGGCCATGTAGGCATCTACATCGGAAACAATGAATTTGTTCATGCATCCTACAGGGCAAGATCCGTGCGTATCGACAGTCTGGAAAAGCCCTATTTTCAACAGCGGTTTCAGCGGGCCGTGCGCGTCAAGGATTTTACGAAAAAAAGCGGAACATGATCCCATAGCGTGGCTTCAGAAAAGTGTTATGAAATTTGGGGGCTTTCAGCCCCCTTTTTTATTTTGTTTTGCCGGTTGATTATCCCTTGAGTTTATTATATGAAAGCCACTTTAACGGGAAACAAATATAGCGGTTTTCGTGGAAGCATAAATAGCGCAACTGCATCACCTGTCTTGAGCTCCTTCAGAAATTCAACGGTAAATGACGGAGCTGTAAGATTATACAGACTTAAACAGGTATTGGTGGATGGGAATAAATATTGTTGAAAAAATTCTTGCCGGTCATCTGGTTTCGGGAAATCTGACGCCGGGGGAGGAAATCGGTATTCGTATCGATCAGACCCTGACGCAGGATGCCACCGGCACGATGGCTTATCTGCAATTTGAAGCCATGAATGTGGAAAAAGTCATAACAGAGCTGTCTGTAAGCTACATTGATCACAACACCATTCAAATCGGTTTCGAAAACGCCGATGACCATTGTTATCTGCAAAGTGTGGCGCTGAAATTCGGCGTGGTTCTTTCCCGTGCCGGTAACGGTATCTGCCATCAGGTGCACCTGGAACGTTTTGGGAAGCCTGGAAAAACGCTGATTGGATCCGACAGCCACACACCCACCTGCGGAGCGCTGGGAATGATCGCCATCGGCGCGGGCGGTCTCGATGTGGCACAGGCAATGGCCGGCGAGCCGTTTTATCTGGCCTGCCCCTCTGTTGTCAGAATCAACCTGCATGGTCAACTGCCCCCTTGGGTCTCCGCCAAAGATGTGATTCTCAAGGTGCTGGAAATTTTCACAACAAAAGGCAACGTTGGAACCATTTTTGAGTATGGCGGAGATGGAATTGCCTCCTTGAGCGTTCCAGAGCGCGCCACCATCACCAATATGGGAGCAGAGTGTGGGGTAACAACCTCCGTTTTTCCGAGTGATGAACTGACCAGACTGTTTCTGAGCTCACAGCGGCGGGAACAGGACTATACCGAATTAAAAGCAGATGATGATGCGGCATACGCCAGGATCATAGATATTGATCTTTCACAGCTGGAGCCTCTGACCGCCAAACCGCACAGCCCGGATAATATCGGCACCGTGCACAGCATGAAAGGTATTCCTGTAAGCCAGGTTTGTCTGGGCAGCTGCACTAATTCTTCCTACAAGGATCTGGTCACGGTTGCCAAAATTCTCAAGGGACGTACAGTTCACCCGGATGTTAGTTTTATTCTGGCGCCGGGGTCGCGCCAGGTACTGGATAATCTCGCGCGCGACGGCTATCTGGCCGATTTGATTGCGTCAGGTGCCAGGCTCATGGAAAACGCGTGCGGCTTCTGCATCGGTAACAGCCAGAGCCCAAGATCCGGAGCCGTGTCGCTTCGAACATCAAACCGTAATTTTCTGGGACGATCGGGAACCATGGATGCCGATGTTTATCTGGTGAGTCCGGAAACAGCTGCAGTGGCTGTCATCACCGGCCGTTTTACCGATCCACGTGATTTAGATATGGACTACCCGCAGGTCCAAATGCCCAAGAACCCGGTCATTGACGACAGTATGATCATTTGGCCGGACCATGCGGACAGCAGCATCGAAATCTGCAGGGGACCGAATATCGGCGATCCTCCTTCCAATACACCGTTGCCCGACATTCTGTCCGGGCAGGTCACGATCAAAGTCGGCGATAAAATCACAACCGATCATATCATTCCGGCGGGAGCGCGGATGAAATATCGTTCAAACATCCCCAGATATTCGGAGTTTGTGTTTGAAAACGTGGATACATCCTTTGCCAACCGCGCCCTGGCACTGAAAGAAAAAGGAATCCACAACATCATTGTGGCGGGTCTTTCATACGGACAGGGATCATCGCGGGAGCATGCGGCCATTTGCCCCATGTATTTGGGTGTCCGCGCGGTTATCGCCAAATCACTGGAAAGGATCCACGCCGCCAACCTGATCAACTTCGGCATCCTGCCTCTGAGCTTCCTCAAGGACAGTGATTATGATGCCATCGACCAGGGGGATGAACTGGAAATCCCGGGATTGAAGGCAACCATCACAGAAGGCCGGCAGTTGATCGTGCAAAATAAAACAAAGGGGAGTTCCTTCCCTGTCACATACAACTTATCACCGCGCCAAAAACAGATGATCCTGGCCGGAGGCGCGCTCAACGTCCGCAGCAGTCAATAAATAATAATGGAGCAAGGGGAGTACATGACAAACAAAATTAAAGTAAAAACAACTCTCGTCGAAATGGACGGAGACGAAATGACCCGCATCATGTGGCAGATGGTCAAGGACAAGCTGCTTTTTCCCTACCTGGACATGGACATCGATTATTACGATCTTCACGTCAAACACCGGGATGATACGGATGATCAGGTCACCGTTGACGCCGCCCGCGCCATTATGAAATACGGAGTCGGAATTAAATGCGCGACCATCACGCCCAATGAAGACCGCGTAAAAGAATACCATCTGAAAAAAGCCTGGAAAAGCCCCAACGGAACAATCCGTGCCATGCTGGATGGAACCGTTTTCAGAAAACCCATTCTCGTGAATAACATCAAACCCGGCGTTTCCTCCTGGAAAAAACCGATCACCATCGGACGCCATGCCTACGGTGACGTTTACAATAATTTTGAGCTGGATATTCCACAGGCCGGAAAGCTGGAAGTGGTTTTTACGCCGGCAGACGGAGGCCGTCCACAAACCACCCTGGTCAAAGATTTCCCTTCTGCGGGTATCGTCCAGATTAACCACAACCTGGAGCAATCCATCCTGAGTTTCGCAAAGGCTTGCTTCACATATGCGCTTGACGAAAAAATCGATGTCTGGTTTTCAACCAAAGACACCATTTCCAAGATATACGATGCCGGATTCCGTGATATCTTTGACCGCGAATTTGAGGCCAACTGGAAAGAGCAATTTTCCAGGACCGGCATTGAATATTTTTTCACGCTGATCGACGACGCAGTCGCAAGGATCATGAAAACAGAGGGCGGCATTTTATGGGCGCTGAAAAACTATGATGGCGATGTGATGTCAGATATGATCGCTTCCGCAAGCGGATCGCTGGCCATGATGACGTCTGTCCTGGTATCCCCTCATGGCTGGTTTGAATACGAGGCAGCACACGGCACGGTTCAGAAGCATTACTACAAGCACCTGAAAGGTGAGGAGACTTCATCCAATTCAATGGCGCTGATCTTCGCCTGGACCGGGGGACTGCGCAAACGCGGCGAACTGGACGGCACACCGGATGTTGTCGCGTTTGCCGATCATCTGGAAAAAGCGGCGATCGAAACCGTGGAAAGCGGAATCATGACCGGCGACCTGCTTTTGCTGGCTGAAAAGAGACCAACCAACCGGAAAGTCAACACGGAAGGTTTCATCAACGCCATCGCGGATACCCTGAAGAAAAAAATGTGATGATTGCACCTGGAAAACAAAGCATTCATTTAAATACAACACATTTGCCCAATCTGCTGGACTTTACCCTGGAAGAGATGGAGTCTTTCATCGCCTCGCTGGGTAAGGAAAAATTCCGCGCCCGCCAGATCATGAAGTGGCTGCATCAGTCGGGTGTAATGTCGTTCGATGCCATGACGACCCTGTCGAAGAATTTTCGCGAAAAGCTCTCCGCCATCTCCCGAATTTCCCGGCCCGAAATTGTCAAAATCCAGAAATCAAGTGACGGCACACAAAAAGCTCTTCTCAAACTGGAAGACGGCCTCTTCATCGAAAGCGTTCTCATC
>MWDG01000069.1 GCA_002070455.1 Deltaproteobacteria bacterium ADurb.Bin151 | reverse complement strand
ACGGAACAAAACTCCACACACAGCGCGGTGGTCAGTAAAAAATATTATTTAATTTTTTAAGTAAATATTTGAAGATGCGTTTATCTAAATGTTGTTGAGATTTTTGTCAATATAAATTTATTAGAAATGATTTTTACACAGGATGGTTTCTCGGAATTGTGGGCTCTGATTTCAGATTTTGTGCTGAAACGTAGAAAATGGATATTTGCCGGAAAAGGTTGACATCAATGGATGATAATATATAATTCCAATCCATCAACCGGAAGGGTTTCTATATGAACACGTACAAAAATATTTTATACGCGATCAATCTCAACGATGAAAACATTACATCCATCATTTATGCCCTGGAATTTGCCAGGCTTTTTAACAGCCGGATTCACATTGTCTATGTCAATGATCCGCAGGCCGGTTATCGCCACCCGACAGACAGGGAAGACGCCGTGGCCCTGAGGGTCAGGGAGACCGTGTCCGAGTCCCTGCTGGAAAATCTGGATGTTGTCTATGCCGTATCCAAGGGAAACACGGCGGAAGAAATCGTCCGGTATGCGCAGGAGCATCAGATCGACCTGATCATGGTTGGACATAAGCACCGCGGCAAGCTTTATTCAACGCTTTTTGACAGCGATGATGTAAACATCATTAATACGGCGCAGCTGCCCGTCTTAGTCATTCCGGAAAAGTAGATCATCATCGCCGAAAGGCGGCCCGGAAACTTTCACAAATCATCAGTTTATTGTTTGATAGGGCGTTAAGGAAGATATTATGGGTTTTTTGGAAGAAGTTTATTTAGGCAATACCCTTCAGAACTGGTTGATTGCCGCCGGTATCCTGGTTGCTGTATTGACGGCTTTGAAAGTTATTCAAAAATTTTCCATCTATAAACTCGGCAAACTGGCGGCCACGACGGACAACCAGGTTGACGATCTGGTTGTCCATATGCTGGGGCAGACAAAATTTCTGATTCTGCTTGCGGGTTCCGCCTATATTGCCTCTTCTGCGATTATCCTCAAACCTCCCGTATCCGCGTTATTGCAGAAAGCGATGGTGCTGATTCTGATTTTACAGGGTGGTCTGTGGGCCGGTGCCGGAATTTCCTTTGTGTTGGGCAGGGCTGCTCAGAAAAAAATGGATCAGGATACCTCAAGCGCCACAACGATCACCTTTCTCGGATTTGTGGCGAAATTGATTTTGTGGGTCATTGTTTTCCTGCTGATTCTGGATAATCTGGGCGTCAATATCACCGGCCTGGTTGCGGGTCTGGGCATTGGCGGAATTGCCGTGGCTCTGGCTGTTCAGAATATTCTGGGGGACCTTCTGGCTTCTTTATCCATTGTGCTGGACAAGCCTTTTGTGATCGGAGATTTTATTGTTGTGGATGCGCTCTCAGGAACGGTCGAGCATATCGGTCTGAAGACCACCCGGATCCGCAGCCTGAATGGTGAGGAGCTTATTTTCTCAAACAATGATCTCTTGAAAAGCCGGATTCATAATTATAAGAGAATGCAGGAGAGGCGGATTGTGTTTGGCTTCGGCGTTGTTTATCAGACCCCGGAAGAAAAACTTACACTCATCAACGATATCGTGAAAGAGGTTATTGAAGGCCGGGAAGGTGTTCGTTTTGAACGGGTCCATTTCAAGGAATATGGCGACTCCGCGTTGAAATATGAAGTTGTGTATCACGTAAAGGGACCGGACTATAAAATTTACATGGATGTTCAGCAGACGGTTAATCTGGAGATTTTCCGCCGCTTCCGGAAAGAAGGGATTGAATTTGCCTATCCGACAAGAACCGTTCACTTACAGAGTGAAGGACGGGAGCAGGAGTTAAACAGAATTGTATGAAAAAGGCTGGCTTACTTCTGACAGGGCTTTCCTTGCTGCTTCTTCTGTTTCCTTTTTCCTGCCTGGCCGCGGAGGCTGCGGGAAATATTGGTACGATGTTGCCTATTTGGTCAATCTTGCCCTTTGCGGGTATTCTTCTTTCCATTGCGCTGATGCCCCTGTTCGTTCCTCATTTCTGGCATTATCATTTTCCGAAAGTTTCCGCTTTCTGGGCGGTATCTTTTGCCGTGCCGTTTTTGTATTTTTTCCGGGAAATCGCGGTACATGAGATTGCCCACATTATTATTATTGATTACATCCCTTTTATCCTGCTGCTCTGGGCCTTATTCACGGTTTCGGGTGGAATTTACGTGAAGGGGTCTTTAAAGGGCACGCCTGCCGTCAACACGGTCATTCTGCTGATCGGAACGCTTCTGGCATCTGTCATTGGCACAACCGGCGCTTCCATGCTGATGATCCGGCCGATCTTGCGATCAAACGCATGGCGGGTGCACAAGGTCCACACCATTGTTTTTTTTATTTTTTTGGTCAGCAATATCGGCGGTGCGTTGACCCCGCTGGGCGATCCGCCTCTGTTTTTGGGATTTTTGCACGGTATTCCTTTTTTCTGGACGATGCATATTCTGCCGGAGATGGCGTTTGCCAGTGTCGTTCTTCTGGTTTCTTATTTCATCATGGATTCGTACTTCTATAAAAAAGAAAGCAAACCCGACGCTCCTGATACCGAACCGGAACCCTTAAGCATTGAGGGATCTTACAACTTTATTTTTCTTGCAGGCATCATTGCTGCTGTTTTGTTCAGCGGAACAGTTAAACTGGGTGATGTCAATCTCTTCGGAATCCACCAGGCTGCGGAGAATTTGATTAAAGACGTTGTACTGATCCTGATGGGTGTCTTGTCCCTGGTTTTTACAAAAACGGATCTTCGTAAAGGCAACGAATTCAGCTGGGCGCCAATCATGGAAGTGGCTTATCTCTTTGCCGGCATTTTTATCACGATCATTCCGGCCCTGGCGATACTGAAAGCGGGAGAACAAGGAGCACTGGCCTGGCTGATCAAATCCATCAGCACGCCGGCCCAGTATTTCTGGGCGGTGGGTTCGTTGTCCAGCTTCCTGGACAACGCCCCGACTTATCTGACCTTTTTCAACAGTGTGCTGGGTAAATTTTATCCCGGAATTCCTGAAGCACAGGCAGTTTCCGCGCTCATTGTAGAGAAAATACCTTATCTGGCCGCGATTTCGGCGGGAGCGGTTTTTATGGGCGCCAATACCTACATCGGCAACGCACCGAATTTCATGGTGAAATCGATCGCGGAAGAGGCGGGGGTTAAAATGCCAAGCTTCTTTGGCTATATGTTTAAATATTCCATCCCGATACTGATTACCTTGTTTGTTCTGATTACCTTTGTTTTCTTCTGATATTTCAGTAACATAACGTATAATAAATATTTCTTGAAGATGCAGAGGAAAGCAGATAAGGTACAAATCAGCTTGCTTCCTGATGCTGCCGTTATTATCTTAACTTACAATGCCGTCCGGGAATGATAAGGCTGGCAAACGAAGAATACGGAGGACAACGTTTCATGGCTGCAAAATTGCGAAATACTTTAAAAACTATCGAGGATTACAAGGCAACCAATCCTCATTACACCGATCTTCTGGACATCCTGGCGGATATTCTTATTCTTCGCGAAAATTATCGCAAGAACATGACAAACCCGATCTTTTCAGTCGAAGAAAAGTTGATCGACGGGAAAATGAAGGGTGGACTGCCCCTGATTGATCTTGCGGGGCAAAAGTACGATCTGACCCGTCCGAAGGAATATTTTTACTCGCTCATTTCCATTGCGGAGAAAAGAATCCCGTCAGAAGCGCAAAAGTTTCTGGATGTAATCAAAAATAAAAATTTTAACTGGGAAAATATTATCCGTGCGTCGTTCAGTCCTTCAGAGGAAGAAACATCGACCCGGGAACTCGAAGCGGCGGATGAAAACGATGATCAGTTTGATTTGATCGATCTGTTTTTTGAAGAAAGCCTTCGTCCCGAACTGGAAGTGATTGCGGAAAAATACGGCGCAGCTGTTGAGAAAAGCGGCTGGATGGAGGGCTACTGTCCGATTTGCGGCAAGGAGCCGAAAATCGGGGAAATCCGTGAAAGTGAAGACGGCAGACGTTATCTATTCTGTCATCAGTGCGGTTATAAATGGCACTTCCGCCGAATCAAATGCCCCTTCTGCGGCAATGAAGAACAGCATTCCCTGGCTTATTTTGCAGTGGAAGGAGAAGAAAGCCATCGTGTTGATGTCTGCAACAAGTGCCGCCGCTACATCAAGATTATTGAACTTCCCAAGTCATCCGAGGACGTGAATCTTGATATTGAAGATATCGCCACCCTCCACCTCGACATGCTGGCGTACGAGGAAGGGTACAACTAAAAGAAAGCCTAATAGACTATAGGCTTTTAGGCTATTAGGATAAATGGAAAAGGCCCAACCAAGACAACGTCTCGGTTGGGCCTTCTGTCTTATCTTTTCCTACAGTCTAACAGGACTTTCGCCAATACGCACAGACGACAGGCGTAACATTATAGAATAATAGACGATAATCCGATAAAAACGCGATTACATACTATGGGGGATTTGACAGTTGAGAGTGGTCAGTAAGACCTCTTGCTCTTTTGATATGGAACACCGGATACGAACAGCCTTGGTTGATTTTGGATAGAGAAGGATTGCCGTATTGATTGACGAGAGTAATTCCAGCATCCGTTCTGCGCCTTGAGCAAAGCCATTGGCACGGGCGCGCTTGTGCGCAATGCGCACGAGGAGAAGCGCAATCATGCAAGTCAACGCATGTACCCGTATTTTGGAATCCGTCCAGTGAAACACCGGGTCCATTTTAACCCATCGGTCGGATTTGGTAATCCGGAAAGCATCCTCGATAATATACCGATCAAGATAAATGTCGATCACCTCACCGGGATGAAGGGATTCACGGTCTGTAAAAAGAATCTGCTTGCCGAATCTCGTTTTAGCCTCCTCGATAGCCGGAAAGTTCTTTCGTGCACTGACCTTGAAACGGTTTTCTTCTTCCAGAATGTCTATATCGAGAAGCCCCGTCACATGATACCGATCCGTAATCTCCAAAGCCTGCCGTTGCATCGAATCCATCGTGGAGCGGCCGTCGGCATCCTTGGCTTTACGTTTAAAGGAAGACAACTCTTCCTTGGCTTTTTCCAGGTTCTGCTCCATACGGTGTAATTGACGCTGGAAGGTGGACTCGTTGAAGGAAACAATGATCCTACGCTGCGCGCCGTAGATTTCTTCGCGGGTTTCATAAACCGGTATCGTTTCGCCACTTTTGATACAGACTTCCCGGTATTGTTCCAAGGGAACCCGGCAGAGGTCTTTATGGTGATACGGACTGCGGCTGCCGACAAAATGATGCCGGCTTTCATCCAGCTTTAAGATCAGCTCTTCGCTGTTGTTTCCCTTATCGAACACCAGCGTAATCCCTTTCTTGTCGGACATGGCGGTATTGATTTGCTCAAAGATCTCATCGATCAATTTTTTCATCACTTTGGCATCATGCTCATTGGCGGGATACAACCTGCTGAACAAGGGGATGCCATGATCGCGGTCCACCGCCAGAGCCAGGCCGATATGCCGTAAACTGTTGCGCCCGGCCTTGGACTTGGTGATTTTGGATAATTCGGAAGGGTTGAGCACATCGAGATAGTTGTAATAGTTGGACGTATCGTAAACGATGGTATCCAGGGGAATCTTCTCCATTTCGATCGCTTTCCTGGCAATATCATCACCAATCCGGTCAATCATCTCTTTGTCCAATTTGTCAAAATGATCCCAGAAGTTCTGGGATTCCAGCTTTTCCTTCTGAAGCGGCATGTAGAGATGCAAGGCCGTGGAATCGACCCATTCTGCGACTTTGCTTTTTGAGGTTGCGGCAAGAGCACGGTTGAGGGCGGCAATGAGAATGTAATCGCCGACACTCATGCCCTGCTGGCGTTTACTGCAGTACTGGTCAATGATTTTCCTTATGCCCAGTTCCTTGGCTATTTTGAAGAGAACAGCAATAGCGCCTTCCGAAACACAGTCGATTTGCCGAGGCTCTTCTTTATCGGTGCTTCCCTCCGCCATGGCGATGATTTTTTCGATGGTTCCCAGGTACCATTGCTTGACGATCCGGGGTTTGCCGTCAACGCGCGCTGATTCTGCGATGACATAGTATGTACTATATTTAGACTTTTTCTTAATGATGCTAGCCATGACTCCTTATATATAATATGTACTACCATGTCAAGTAAAAAAATAATAAATCCTTAATATTCTTTGTATTGCGCTTAATAAATGCTCCCCGGGTAGTATGTAATCGCATTTGAGGCGCTGAAAGCCGGTCCAGATAAGGCTTTCAGCGATTAGACCGTTCTATTGGCGAAAGTTCTGTCTAACAGTCTACAGCCTAACAGCCTAACAGCCTAACAGCCTAACAGCCTTTTTTTAATCCTGATGCTTCCCCGGTTCGGGCTTTACCAGTCCCTTGATGATGGAAGTGCCGTACTCCCTGCCGGTATTGAAGGCATGGATGTTATTCTCTTTTGTTGCAACGGGGACAGAATCGAGCACGGCTTTTTTAAGTGTCTCGGCATGCACGAGATGTTCCACCGCAGAAAGGAATCCCAGCATGACAATGTTTGCCATCATCTTGGTGCCGAGTTGCTCGGCGAATCGCGTAGCCGGGATATGGAAGGTTTTGTGATGCATATCTGCTTTGCGGGTGTGAACCAGGTCTGTATCCCAGATCAAGGTGCCTTCGGGACGCAGGGATTTGACATTTTTCATGTAGGCTTCCTGGCTCATGCAGATCAGGATTTCCGGTTCTTCCACGCAGGGGAAAAGAATTTCTTCGCTGCTGATGATCACCTGGCTGGAACAGGCGCCTCCCCGCGATTCCGGACCGTAATTCTGCGTCATGGTGGCATGCTTGTGATCATAGAGCGTTGCCGCTTTGCCCAGGATATCGCCTGCCATCACAATCCCCTGGCCGCCGAAACCGGTAATTAAAATATGTCTTTCCCGTTTATCTGTCATGGCGATCACCGCGCTTTCTGAGAATCAGCGTGCAGAGAACGCCACTGAGGCATCTGCGGATGATTGAATTTTTCATAATGGTCAAGAAATGTGGGGCGTTCAATGTCAACAAATTTCCCCACGACAATCTCCTTGTCAATATCCATCGAAGCGTCTTTGGGGTCAATGTCGCCCCGGATGACAGAACGGCCCTGGTAGAACTTGAGCATTTCCAGCGCGCTTCCCATGCGGTTGCGCCGCCCGAAGGAGGACGGGCAGGGCGTGATGACTTCGACAAAGCTGAAGCCCCGCTTTTCCAGTGCTTCGCTGATGGAACTGCGCAGCGATCTCACCTGCATGGCTGTCCATCTAGCCACATAGGTAGCGCCGCAGGCGGATGCCAGGTAACTGAAATTGAAAGGCTCTTCCGGTGCGCCGTTGACGGAAGTTGTCGTTTTTGCGCCCAGTGGCGTACTGGGGGCCTGCTGACCGCCTGTCATTCCGTAATTCAGATTGTTGACGCAGATCACGGTCATATCCATGTTCCGGCGGGCTGCATGGATAAAATGATTGCCGCCGATGGCGAAGAGATCACCGTCTCCGGAAACAACCACGACTTTTGTTTGCGGCCGGGCCAGCTTCAGGCCGGTGGCAAACGGGATGGCCCGTCCATGTGTGGTGTGAAAAGAATCCAGCCGGATATAACCTGCCATGCGTCCAGTACAGCCGATGCCGGAGACCATGGCAATGGAATTGGGATCCCAGCCGGTGTTCTTAATTGCTGATATCACGGCGCTGAACACGGTACCGATACCGCAGCCCGGACACCAGATATGCGGGATTCTTTCTGTCCTCAGAAGAGAATCCATCGGGTGAGGTGGAACATTTTTCACAGCTTTTGATGTTGTCATATTGAACCTTTTGCCGCCTTCGAGATGGCATTGAGAATCAAATTGGGGTGAATGATTGCACCGCCGAAATTGGAGACCAGGCTTACCGGACAGGCACCGCAGGCGCAGCGTTCAAGTTCCAGGACCAATTGACCGCCGTTGATTTCCGCCATGATCATGGCCTTTGCTCCGGGTGCGACACTGCGGATGAGTTCTTCAGGAAACGGCCAGATGGTTTCCAGAACGATCAGCCCCGCCTTGATGCCTTCATCCCTCGCGTTTCGGACGGCCTGCATGGCAGAACGTGCGCTGATGCCATACGACACCACGACAATCTCAGCGTCATCCAGATACAAATTTTTTGTGCTGATAATTTTTTCGCGATTGTTGCGGATCTTATCGACAAGCCGGGCAATCATTTGTTCCTGTGCTGCCGCGTTCATTGCCGGATAGCCCCGGTCATCATGAGTCAGACCGGTTACATGAATCCGGTAACCGTCGCCGCAGTTGGCCATCGGCGCGATGCCGTCCGTATCGGCTTCATAGGGGAGATAATCTTCACGGGCGACGGAAGGCTTCCGCCGGTTGATGATTTCAATTTCATCTTCGCGCGGAATAATCACACGCTCATTCATGTGCCCGACAACTTCATCCGCAAGAATCAGCACGGGAAGACGGTAATATTCGCTGAGATTGAATGCGCGGATGGTCATGTCGAACATTTGCTGCGGGCTTGCCGGAGCAAGGACGATAATTTCATAATGACCATGCGATCCCCAGCGCGCCTGCATCACATCTCCCTGCCCAACAGATGTGGGCAGTCCGGTGCTGGGGCCGGCCCGCTGGACATTGCAGACCACACAGGGGGTTTCCGTGCAGATTCCCAGCCCGATGTTTTCCATCATGAGAGAGAAGCCCGGTCCCGAAGTGCTGGTCATGGATTTCACACCGCCCCAGCTGGCGCCTAGAATTGCCGCCATGGAAGCGATTTCATCTTCCATCTGAATGAAAATTCCTCCCAGTTGAGGCAGACGCCGTGACATGGATTCGGCAATTTCCGTTGCCGGCGTTATCGGGTATCCGGCAAAAAAGCGACATCCGGCCGAAAGGGCTCCTTCGCAGCAGGCCTCATCGCCATTCATGAAGTGTGTTCCCGTCAGGACTTCTTTTGCAACCAAAACCTGTCTCCTTCAGACTTTATTCATTATAGTCATCGTATTCAATCGTATAAATGGCAAACTCAGGGCAGAGAATTTCACAGAAATGACAATTCACGCACCTTGAGGCATCATTGACTTCGGGGGGGTGATAGCCTTTTTTGTTAAAAACGGAAGAGACCCGCAGAACCTGGCGGGGGCAGTTGGCAATGCAAAAACCGCAGCCCTTGCAGCGGTCTTCAATCACAATGACCTGACCCTGCCTTTTTTTCCGGGATCCATTTTCATCTTGGGGATTGATCTGGTATTTCTTTGTTTTCTGCATGTAGTTAACACAATTCCCCTGTATAATTGAATTACACAAGGCGACTTGCCGGATGGATTGATTTGCTTGAATATCGGGGATTTGTAAAGGAAACGCTTCCCTGAAGTGCCAAATTCCATCAAATGCGCGCAAAGTTGCTGTGTGAAATTATAAAAATAAGGTGGCGCTGTCAAGTAAAAACAATCCTGTTTAACATATTCATTTGTCAGCGATTTTGAAGATCCATGTTGTACAGTGGCAAAAACGGGTTTTCGGATAAATGCTTGCTTTTCATTCGGGTGCATATTAGAAATCAGCATTAAAAAGCAAAGACATGCATAAAATCGAGTAACATAATGGATAAATCGCATATACATCCGATTATAAAAATCCTGAAGAAAGAGCTTCATGTGGGAGAAATGCCCATTGTGTCGCACCTGGCGGAAAGTGAACGCGATCCCTTTGTTATTTTGATTTCCACACTGCTGAGCTTAAGAACAAAAGATGAAGTGACAGCCGAAGCGACAGACAGGCTTCTTGCGCTGGCATCCACACCTGAGGAAATGCTCAGGGTCCCCCGGGACAAAATCGCCAGGGCTATCTATCCGGTTGGTTTTTACAGAAACAAGGCAAAAACCATTCACCATGTCTGCCGGGAACTGATTGACCGGTTTAACTCCCGAGTGCCGGATGATCTGGATGAATTACTAAGCATCAAAGGCATCGGCCGCAAGACAGCCAATCTGGTCATTACACTGGCTTATGGTAAAGACGGTATCTGTGTGGACACGCATGTGCACCGCATATCCAACCGTCTGGGTTATGTTACAACGAAAAGCCCGGATGAAACGGAAATGGCCCTGCGTGATAAACTTCCCCGCAGGTACTGGATCATTTATAATACCCTGCTGGTTTTCTTTGGCCGTAAAACCTGCAAACCTGTTTCACCTTTCTGCAACACCTGCCCGATCAGCAAGTACTGTGATCGTACGGGGGTGACGGTGAGCCGGTAATCCTAAAAACATGAAAGGAAAGAAAATAGTTGACGATTATTCATCCTTTGGCTATGATGCCGCGGTTTTTTGGATGACCGGCAGGAAAACGGTTGGATGGATTCATGAAGATGTATTTGGCATTATTCATGAATTTGTATCCGGCGTGAAGGTAAAAGAAGCGTTGAATAAAATGACTGCCGGTGATATGTACCAAAAAGATAATAATGAATTTCTGAAATTATGTGATTTAAAGGATTAAAAGATGACGGTATTTTTAACTATATTGCACATTGTTGTTTGTATCACCCTGATTTTGATTGTCCTGCTTCAGGCAGGAAAAGGCGCGAACATGGGCGCTGCCTTCGGAGGTTCAAGCCAGACTGTTTTCGGTTCAAGCGGTGCCGGCACTTTTCTGGGAAAATTGACGGCGGCGGTGGCGATCATTTTCATGCTCACCTCCATCACACTGACCTACACGGCGTCAAGAAAACCGTCGGGTTTGATGGATAAAGCCTCAGTTCCCGCGGCAAGACAGGCGGCTCCGGTTGCGCCAAAACCCACGACATCGCCCGCGGCGCCGGCAGCAACTGTGCCTGCTCCCGGGGCGGCGACGCAAGCACCTGCCGCGGCACCTGTACCCGCACCTGCGGCGAAATAAGATTTGTTCTTTCTTATCCGGACAATTTGCAAAACCGATTTGACGATCAGCACAAATACGGTGAATGTATAGGGTTTCAATTTACTGCCGAAGTGGTGGAATTGGTAGACACGCTATCTTGAGGGGGTAGTGGACAAAATCCGTGCTGGTTCAAATCCAGTCTTCGGCACCATTAATTAGATTAAAGGGTTAGCTCGTTAAAGGGTTAACCCTTTTTTCTTGTGCGCCCGGCAGTGCGCACAGACTTGGTGGTGAAAGTCCACTACTCGCCCGGCAAGGGGAAGAGTTAGCCG
>MWDG01000068.1 GCA_002070455.1 Deltaproteobacteria bacterium ADurb.Bin151 | reverse complement strand
ATGGTGGAGGGGGGAGGATTCGAACCTCCGTAGGCTCCGCCGGCAGATTTACAGTCTGCTCCCTTTGGCCGCTCGGGAACCCCTCCAATCACAAAACTCAAACTGGAGCTGGCGATGGGACTTGAACCCGCAACCTGCTGATTACAAATCAGCTGCTCTGCCGATTGAGCTACGCCAGCAAATCCTTCTAATTCAATAGCTTCGCAGCAAGCTTTCCTTGCTTTAAACGCAACAAAACCATTACACTGCTTCGTGCGAATTGCGGACTTTAATTTTTATACTTGTTTTTGTCAAGTAAATTTTTAAATTATTTATATAAATATACGGGGATGAAAACAGAATAATCTAATCTTTGTCGCCGAAATAATCTGCGGAAAAAATATATATTTCAGTTTCCTTGTCTTTCCATGCTCTTGGCGGCAGACCCGCCTTGTAACAGGTCTCTTTCAAAAAATTATCCCTGTCCCAGCCATACTCGGTTGCCACTTGTGGCAGGAGCAACCCGGAATTGTAACCGCGGACAATGTAAATACCATGCTTTCCCACCTCAATTTCATCAATATTTTTAATCTTTTGTAAAGGGCTCAAAACAGAGATCTCAAAACTCAAATCTCTGATCTCTTCACTTTTGACAGACGGAAAACGAGGATCGTGAAAAGCCGCCGCGACGGCCATTTCCTGAACCGTTTCCCCAAGAGGCTTAACCGCTTTGATATAGCCGATGCAGCCGCGCAGGTGTCCCCGCTTTTTTAAGGTGACAAAGGCTCCTCTCTTTTCTTTAAGAATCGGCAAATCTGTCGTTAATTTTGGCATTTCCCTGTTTCCGGCCTTAGCGATGATTGCCCTTTTGGCAATTTCCAGAAGTGTGGTTTTTTCCTGATCTGATAATTCCATTTTCTCCCCTGTTTCTTAAGAATAGTAAACAGCTGATGCGTAACCGACCACTGAACTTTTATCCCCTGTGACATCACCGGAATTGGCGTATTTCAACAGAAGAGAGTGACGTGCGCCCATTTTTTGCGAAATCAGCATGGCCACCGCTACAGGCCCTCCGCCACAGGCCTCGGTTTTGTCAATAGCCAGATCTTCTAAAAGTCCTTTGATATCATTATCTTGAATGTGCTGGAGGACAATCCCGTCCAATGCCCTTGCTTCCTTGTAACCATGAAAATGAGACAGGTCGCTGCTTGCAATAATCAGTACATGCCGATCTTTTACCGCCTGAAAGACACCTTCGGCAAGCGCAAGACAGGTTTCAGCACCCTGATCCCCCATCACCAGCGGCACAAAAGAAAATTCCCCCAGGACAAACTGCAAAAAGGGCAGTTGAATTTCCAGAGAATGTTCCTGGGAATGGGCGGCTGGAAAGTCAACAATGATATTACTGTACGATTTGATCCTGACTGCAAGGTTTTCATCAACAGAAACGACGCCCAGCGGCGTTTCATAACCTCCTTTACTATATATGGATACGCCCCCAAAAGCAACCCGGTGACTGGGACCTATGAGAATAACCGAATCGTATCGTTTTCCCAAAAGGAGTTTATACGCATACGCCGCCACCTGACCGGAATACATATAACCGGCGTGAGGTACGATTAATGCCTTAATATCACCTTCCATTTCCTGATGGGGCACATTTTGAATATACCTGGCAATATCATCCCTTAAGGCGGAAGGTTCTCCGGGATACCAGGAACCGGCAATAACAGATTTTCTTATTTTTTCCATAAGCCTATTTAAACCGCCAGATTGTACCTTGATGACTGTCTAAAACCTCAACACCGAGCGTGGCCAGCTGATCCCTTAGCAAATCCGCTTCCTGCCAGTTCCCGGCTTTTCTGGCTTCCTCTCTTTTTTGAACCAGCCCGGCAATATCACGATGAAGTTTTTGTTCTCCAAAATCCATAATTCCCAGTATTTCATTGATCTTTTTCAGTGCCTGAATAATCTTGTGCCCGTCAGGTCTGCTGATTCTTCCTTTCGCCAGATACGCGTTGATTTTACCGATAAAACCAAAAAGAGCCGCCAGTGCGCCAGAGATATTGATGTCGTCATTTAAAGCCTTTTCAAAGTCATGGTGAAGGTCGTAGATCATTTGATCAACATCAGGATCATCTTGAGCTTGATTATCAATGGCCTGAAGCCGGTGGATAAATGTATCCATTTTTTTAACCGTGTTTCTGGCCATTTGCAGGGCCTGTTCAGAGTAACTGATCGGTTTTCTGTAATTCATGCCCAGCAGGAAAAAACGGATATCTCTGCCCCGATAACCCTTTTCTTTCAGATTTGCAATGGTGACGGCATTATTCAGAGAACGGGACATCTTTCTTCCATCTACCAGAATTAATTCAGCCCCTACCCAGAAGTTCGAACCGCTGTGGCCGGAAAAAGCCCGGTTGATTGCAATAATATTCTCACAATGGGGGAACGTTTCATCCGCTCCGCTGATATGAATGTCATAAGCCGTTCCCAGATATTTTTCAGAAACGGCCGCGCATTCCAGGTGCCATCCCGGCCGGACATTGCCCCACCGTGTCTTGTGATAAATCCCTCTTTTTAACTCACTTAAGCTTGCCCTTTTCAAGAGCGCAAAGTCCGCCGGACTGTCCTTTTCATAATCATCAAGATCAATTGATTGTCCCAGGCGGGTTTTCGCCAGATCGATATTGGAAAGCCGACCATAGTCGGGCAGTTTGGAAATATCAAAATAAACCGAATGAAGTTTTTCGTATGCATATCCTTTGTCAACCAGCTTTTCCACAATCCTGAGCATGGCATCAACCGTTTCAGAAGCTTTGACATAGATATTTTCTGATCGAATATTTAAATATTGCGCATCATCCAGGAATATCTGCAGATATTTATTTGAATAATCCGCCAGATCCACTTCGGCCTTTTCTGATCCCCGGATGGATTTATCAGTGATATCAACAATATCAATCACATGCTTTACTTTATAGCCTTTAGAAGTCAGGTATCTGGAAAGCAGATCGGATACGACCAGACGCCTGTAATTTCCCAGGTGAGGCGCATCATGGACGGTCGGACCGCACGTCCGCATAAACACCTGTTCCGGTTTCAGCGGACGGAAAAGCGTTTTCCGGCGTTGCAGAATATTATAAAGACTAACCGTGGCCAGTTCTTCTTTGACGGCAAACAACTCTGTACTTAAATAACGCTCCCCGCTGTCCGGGAATATAACCACGATCAGGCCTGCATCCATTTGACGGGCCTTCTGTGCGGCCACAAACATAGCTGCGCCTGAACTCATTCCAGCCAGGATGCCCTCTTCCAGGGCAAGCCTGCGCGACATCTCAAAAGCATCTTCATCCAGGATATTCACTTTCTCATCAAGGCGCTTCTTGTCAAAAATCCCCGGACGATAAGACTCGCGCATGTTTTTGAGTCCCTGAATTTTGTGCTGGAGATAAGGCTCCACACCGATAATCTGAATCCCCGGGTTCAGTTCCTTCAGTTTTTTGGAAAGCCCCATGGCTGTACCGGTCGTGCCGAGAGTGGATATGACCATGGTCAGCTGACCCTCGGTTTGGTCCCAGATTTCCTGTGCGGTTCCGAAATAGTGGGCGGCAACATTGTCTTCGTTATTGAACTGGTCCGTGCCGAAATATTTGCCGGGGTTTTCACGCAACATGCGATAGGCTTCTTCAATAGCACCATCGGTTCCCAGCGATGCCGGGGTAAAATGCAGTTCGGCGCCAAGCGCTCTCAAAATTTTTTTACGCTCTTCGCTTGCCGCTTCAGACATCGTAAGGCAAAGCTTGTAACCTTTGGCTGCGGCAATCATGGCAAGACCTATCCCTGTATTACCGCTGGTTGCCTCCAGAATGGTTTTATCATGGTTTAAGTCACCCCTTTTCTCGGCACTTTCAATCATGTACAGTGCAGTGCGGTCTTTAATGGAACCTCCTGGGTTTGCGGACTCCAATTTTGCAAGAATCCTCACTTTTTTATTGGGATTGAGTCTTGTTATCTCGACAAGAGGAGTGTTGCCGATCCGGTCAATAATACTTTTATAGGTTTTTATCATAACATAAGACCTTTGGATCAATAAAAGCCACTCCCTTGTCGGCAAAGGACTTCTAACGGAGCAAAGATTCATCCTGGATAAAAGTTGATCAGCTGTCCATTTTGGGCAGAGAAATTTTTACGAACGAAACTCCCTGTTCTTTCAGATCCGTTTCTTCCTGCGGAGTCGTTGTGCCTTTGATGTTTCTTTTTTCTTCATCGCCATAATGAATTTTCAGGGCAACTTCGGCAAATTTATCCCCGACATCTTCAAAATTTTTTTCAATATACTGATTGAACAACTGCAGATTCCGTTCCGGAGAGATCTCCGGGTTGTTTCTTTTATCCGACATTTTTGAATCTTTTCCCATAATGGCAATGGAAGAAGGAACAATTTCCACATTTGAGCTATTGCAGACAGGACAGCAGACCAACCTCCTGGCATTCTGTTCAATCCAGGCCTGGCGGTCTTTAAACCAGCCTTCAAACTTATGGCCATTTTCACATTTTACATCGTAAATAATCAAGTTCAGACACTTTCTATTTAAAAAATAATCCATTTCAATAAAAACATGTGGACATTTGGCGATAAATTTTATAACGTTCCTGCCCGTGTCGGGATGTGGCCCAGCTTGGTAGGGCACTGCGTTCGGGACGCAGGAGTCGCGCGTTCAAATCGCGCCATCCCGACCATATTTCTTTTCCTGTATGAGTATTTTTAACCCACAACGGACGCCATTTTAAAGATCGGCAGATACATGGCGATAATCATGCCCCCGACAATGCCTCCCAGGAAAACCATCATAAACGGCTCTAAAAGAGAAGTCATGGCTTCCACGGCCGCATCGACTTCATCGTCGTAAAAGTCGGCAATCTTATTGAGCATGGAATCCAGGGCGCCTGTCGCTTCGCCGACGGAAATCATCTGGACGACCATCGGCGGGAAAATGCCCGTTTCTGAAAGCGGTTCAGCAATAGACCGGCCTTCGCTGATGGCCTGCCTTGTTTTCATCAAGGCATCTTCCACAACCACATTGCCTGCTGATTTGCTGACAATGTTTAACCCTTCCAGAATCGGCACGCCGGAACTCATCATGGTCGCCATCGTACGCGAAAACCTGGCTACGGCCACCTTTTTCATCACCGGACCAAAAACTGGCGCTTTGAGAATCGCTGAATCTATCATCCAATGACCCTTATCCGTTTTGTAGAACTGGCGAAAGGCTATCACAAACACAACAATCACGCCAACAATGACCCACCAGTAATCCTGGGCAAATTGGCTCATCCCAATGACGGCTGCAGTGGGTCCCGGGAGCTCTTGACCCGCACCTTCAAACATTTTTTGAAATGTCGGAATAACCTTGATCAAAAGTAAAGCGACAACAGCAAAAGAAATGACCAAGACCGCTATAGGATAAGTCATGGCACTTTTGACCTTGGCTTTGAGCTTCATCGCCTTTTCCAGGTAATTGGACAGGCGCCCCAGAACAACATCCAGGATACCGCCTGCTTCGCCGGCCGCAATCAGGTTCACAAAAAGATCATCAAATACCTTGGGATACTTTTTCAGCGCGTCCGTCAGGCTGGTTCCGCCTTCAATATCTTCCTTTATGGTTCGGATGATTTTGGAGAAAGTCTTGTTTTGCTCCTGCTGGGCCAGCAGATCCAGACATTGAATCAGCGGCAGACCGGCGTCAATCATCGTGGAAAAAATCCGGCAGAAAACAACAACTTCTTTTTCTTTCACTCCACCTGCCAGGAAAGGAAGATATTCCATCAGGTCTTTCGGTTTGGCCTTGACTTCGATGGACTTAAATCCCTGCTTTCTTAAAAGAGCGCGAAGAGCTGCCTCATCAGCCGCCTCCATTTCTCCTTTTTTTACCTCATCCTTTCTCGTTGTTCCTTCCCAAAGGAAAACCGGCATAGTTGAAAGTCCTTTCTTTTAAGGGATTGCTTTGTTTACCTTATATCATAAACTATCTTCCATGTAGTTTCAACAAGTTAAATTCAAAAAACAATTTTTTTTCATCTCTTGTTCCAAAATGCAAAAAAGCTGGACCTGCAACCTGACCCTCATCAACCATAAAAAGCATCCACAAAAATAATGCCTGTCCGATCTTAGCCCTCAACATCCGATGTTTTTTTCATTCGATGGATAAGAATTGCATATTGAATAATGCCCGCGGCAACAGCAACGTTGAAGGAATCAAATTTCGACACCATGGGAATGGTCACGAGAAAATCGCATTTTTTCTTCACCAGCGCCCGGATTCCCCGCTCTTCACTTCCCAGAACTAAAACCACAGGCACGTCAAAATTATGTTCTCTGATATCTTTCCCTCCGTAGGTCTCCGCACCAAAAACCCAAAATCCTTTGTCTTTCAGATCATCAATTGTTCGGGACAGGTTCGTCACACGGGCGATAGGTAATTTATCAGCACTGCCGGCAGACGCTTTCATGACCGTCGCCGTCACAGACGCCGCACGATCTGCCGGGATGACCACACCATTGGCACCCAGGCAATAAGCGCTGCGAATAATGGAACCAAGGTTTTGCGGATCGAGGATGCCGTCCAGAATCAAGATAAGATCTTGTGACATACACGGATTGCGGTTTTCCAGTAATACATCCAGATCTGTGTATATGAAGGAATCACGAAAACCGACAATTCCCTGATGGTCTGTGCGACCCGTCAATTCATTAAGGTATTGACGACGTCTCCATTCCACGGGTACTTTTTTCTTCCGGGCAACCTCAACAATTTCTTTTACAGACGAACCAGTGCGTCCCTCGGCAATGATGATCCTTTTCAGGGGCGTGTCCTGACCGGCAAGAAGCACTTTAATGGGATTGATACCGTAAACTGCTTCCATATTTTACCTTTTATCAGAAAATGAAAGTGATTATGTGCCTTCCCGTGAAGCCAGACCACATGCTATTTCGTCAACGATTCGACTGCAGGCAGTAAGCGGGCCTGGAGCATTACGGATAGGTCTGCCGACAACGATGTAGTCGGCTCCTGATTGAATCGCCTCAAAGGCACTGAGTGTCCTTCTTTGATCATCTTTCACGGGTTCATCGGCACTTCGAATACCGGGCGTCACGATGACAAAATCTTTCCCGCAGGCGCTCCTGATGGCAGCAATGTCCCGGGGCGAAGCCACAACACCCGTCATTCCCGCAAGATGAGCCAATTTCGCCAGGTGCGTCACCAGCTCATCCGTGGTTTTTTCAAATCCGATTTCCTGAAGATCGCTGTTGTTCAGGCTGGTCAACACCGTCACTGCCAGTACAACAGGCATTTTGATCCCGCGCTTGCCGGCACACGCGGCCACGGCATCAACCGTTTCCCGCATCATCCTGCTGCCGCCGGCTGCGTGGACATTGAACATGTCCACATTCAACGCCACTGCAGCTTCAGCCGCACGGGCCACTGTGTTGGGGATATCATGAAACTTCAAGTCAAGAAAAACTTTGCTTTCTCTTTGCTTGATGGTTTCGATAATCTTCGGACCAACCGAAGTAAACAATTCTTTGCCTACTTTAAACATTCCGACATGGCCGGAAAGAAGATTGATCCAGGATAATGCTTCCTCATAGCCTGCGGCGTCCAGGGCAAAGATCAGTTTATCTTTAGGGTTACTACTCGAGATACTCTTCATCGCCGATGAACTCTGTGTTATCCGGAATCGGTTTAAAATCCTCCTGGGATCCCTTCAAAAACTCGGGATGGGCATAAGTGACCTTCCCTGAGGCAATTTCTCTCAGCGCCAAAACAATCTCCCGGTTTTTGCTTTCCATGAGCGGTCTGGAACCTTTGAGCAGCTGGCGCGCCCGCTGGGACGCCAGCGAAACCAGGCCAAATCTTGTCTGGGCCACCCTTAATGAATCTTCTATTGTAACTCTTGCCATGAATCTGATACCTCCTCAATATTCCATGATAAATATATTACTCTATTTTAAAAACACGATCAATTTTACGGCGAAGACGTTTTGTTTTGCATTTCTCCGCACGGTAAATAGAAATCATCTGCAAGACGGCTGTCTCCAGATCTTCATTAAATATCGTATAATTATACCACAAAACTTCCTTCAATTCACTATTGGCCTGAGCAAACCTAATTTTTATGGCCTCCTGACTTTCGTGTCCCCGTTTTTTCAGGCGTTTCAGGAGTTCATCCGGACTGGGTGGCAGCACAAATACAAAAACAGCTTCCGGAAACTGTGTTTTAATGGCTTTCGCACCGCGCGGTTCAATATCCAGCAGAAGGTCTTTTCCACGATTCAGGACATCATTGATCGCTTTGACAGATGTTCCATAAAACTGTCCGTAATTCTCAACCCATTCAACAAACTCACCTTCATCAATTCGCCTCTGAAAAAGTTCACGGGAAATAAAATGATAATCTTTCCCACCAATCTCATTAGGTCGTGGTGTTCGTGAGGTATAGGAAACAGAAAATTCAAGCTCGGGACACGCAGCAAGCAACCTTCTGCAGATCGTGCTTTTCCCGGCGCCCGAAGGCGCTGAAACCACAATAATTAAACCTTTATCAGTCAATTTCTTACTCAATATTCTGCGCCTGCTCACGTAATTTACCCAGTTCACTTTTCACTTCTATGACCTGACGGGCAATTTCCAGATCATTTCCTTTGGAACCAATCGTATTTATTTCTCGGTTCATTTCCTGCAGAAGGAAGTCTATTTTCCTCCCTTCCGCTTCATCACTCTGCAACAGGGCTTCGAACTGACCGATATGGCTCTGCATACGGACAATCTCTTCGGTAATATCACATCGATCTGCCATGACAGCCACTTCCTGGGCCAGACGAACAGCGTCAAGTTCCAATCCCGCTGTCAGATCCTTAATTCTTTCTGATAAACGTTTTTGATACTCCAGCACAACCTGCGGAGCTCGCAGCCGAATGTCTCCCATGATTTCACCAATGGCCTGAAGCCTCATCTGCATGTCCGAAAACAGCACGATTCCTTCATCCTGCCGCATATTGACCAGTATCGTCAACGCTTCATGCAACATTTTTCCCACCGCATTTAACAAATCGGCATCCAGCTGCGTTTCCGCAGGCGGTGTGAAAATATCACGAAAGTTGATAAGGTTCTTGAGGTTGATGGGTTCCTGAATATTGAATTCCGTTTTCAGCCGGTTCAAAACATCAAAGTATCCCCGGGCAATATCCATATTCAAATTCACTTTTGACGCATCGCTGCCTTCACCCTCGAGCCGGATCGAAACATCAATACGGCCACGCTTGAATCTTTCCGCTATTTTCTTCTTATACTCCATCTCGAGCGGGTATAGCGACGCGGGTATCCTAAGAGCAATTTCCAGAAATCGATGATTGACTGATTTGGCTTCTACGATAACATTCCGTCCATCACAGAGACCTTCCACCCGTCCGTATCCTGTCATACTTTTAATCATATCAAACCTTCTTGCAAAATTTTACTGTTTACATCGGCTCAAGTCATTTTTAACTGCAGAAGATACCGCGCACGGATAACTTCCAGCATTGCCAATTGTTTCTCGTCTGCATAATCCGGATAGGTCCACGGCATGGAACAAAACTTCTTCCCCTGGTAGATCAGCGTCAAATCCGCGTAGATCCCGTTGCGTAGATAGGGTCTGTGCGTATACCCCTTACCGGTAGCCAGAATCAGGTGCGCCTGTGACAGATATCCAGGATCAATATTCACCGTCCTGTGATGGTCAACGGCTGTTTCTTTTTCAATCTCATTGGTCGCAAGTTTAATGTCCGGTAAATTTTCCGGCCGGATTAATTCTTCCATGGATAAAAAACGCCGCACAAGCTTCCCGCCCATTTCCGGATGATAATAATCCGTATAATCAAAGGGGACCTGTCCGCTTACAAAATCAGGCTGACCATAAAGCATAGACAGTTTGCTGATGGTATCGTTTAACATGCCGGCTGCCTGTCCAAAAACGCTGAAGACCAGTTTGACAGGAAGGGCCTGTGTCGGTTCACTCATAATACGCTAATCAGTTCTTCCCTGGAAACGGTTGATGTTCCCACCTTTCCCACAACGATGCCTGCCGCATGATTTGCCAGCGACGTTGCTTCTTTCAGATTTGCTTTGGCGGCCAGAGAAAGAGCCAACACACCAATGACGGTATCGCCAGCCCCTGTAACGTCATAAACTTCCTTGGCCTGAGCGGGAAAATGCGTGTGGACGATCCTGGGCCCTCTTTCAAAAAGGCTCATGCCTTCTTCGCCCCTTGTCACCAGCAAGGCCTGAAAATCATACTTAGCAAGCAATGTTTCGCCCAGTTTCATGAGATCATCCCCGTTGACGAACTCCAAACCTGCGGCCCGTCCTGCTTCATGATGATTGGGAGTAATCACGTGGATCCCTTCGTATATGGAAAAATCACTCTGTTTCGGGTCAACACACAGAAAGATTTTTGATCCCCTGGCAATGTTTCTGATACCCTCTATCAGTTCCCTGGAAACAACCCCCTTGCTGTAATCGGAAATAACGATAGCGCCGATTTTATCACGCAACGATTTCACGTAGGCAAGAATCTTGTCACAACATTTTTTCGGAATGGGTTTTTTGCTTTCCTGGTCAAAACGGACCACCTGTTGCCCATGAGCAACGATCCTTGTCTTGAGTGTTGTCGGTCGGCCCTTCTCAATCACAATACCCGCCGTATCGATTTCCCGTTCTTTGAGCTGTCTGAGCAGCCCCCTACCGATGTCGTCGTCACCGATCACACCGGCCATATATACTCCTCCACCCATGGCATAGATCGTATTTAAAACGTTCGCACTTCCGCCCAGCATCACGGAGTCTTTTTGAACGTCTACTACTGGCACAGGCGCCTCGGGTGAAATGCGTGAAACTTTACCCCAGATGAAATGATCCACCATGACATCTCCAATGACGAGCACGGCGGATCTAAAATAATTATCAATAATTTCGAGTGCTTTCTTCTTTGTAATATTTTTTTTCACTGATATAAAACCTCTGAAAATGGATCACAATGAAATAAAAAAGCGCTTTACGCGCGAAAGTTGACTAAAAAATCGGCCAAATGCTATTATCAAGCGTCGGATTTGTCAATAATTTTCATGATCCAAGTTTTTCATCAGGGAGGCTCACAAGAACAAGAAAGGGCCCGGAGCGTTTCATCCCCCCGGGCCCTTTTACACAATTATAAGATATGCTCAACTAGGCATGATGTCCGTGGGAGTCGGACTTCTTTTCTTCACCCCAGGCAATCAGCTTGCCTTCATGCTCCATCTCCCGA
>MWDG01000067.1 GCA_002070455.1 Deltaproteobacteria bacterium ADurb.Bin151 | reverse complement strand
GGCCTGAGTTTGAGTCTGGTACATGAAGGCATTCTCACATGGGAGAAGCTGATCACCGCAATGGCCTGCAATCCGTCGCGAATTTTAAACCTGGACAAAGGTACGCTGAAAATAGGTTCCGCCGCGGATATCACCGTCATAGATCCGGAGCAAACGTGGACAGTGGATGTGAAAAATTTTGTTTCACGGGGGAAAAATTCTCCGTTTTCAGGCCGGAAAATGAAGGGGCGCGCCATCCTGACCATTGTGGCGGGCGACATCAAATATGACGGTCGTTCGTGATCATGATGAGTGCCGCAGAAAGCCATAAAACCACCGGGTTCGTACTGAAAAGCTTAAGCTACGGCGAGTCGGATTTAATTGTAACCTTTTACAGTCGGGAATTCGGCAAGATCAGCGGGATCGCCAAAGGCGCCAAGCGAAGCAAAAAGCGTTTCGCCAATGTTTTTGAACCATTTTCACTGACCAGCATTATTTTTTCGCGAAAAAACCGCGATGCCCTTGCCTTCATTGAATCCTGCGACGTTATCGATCATTATCCCGTCATCCGGCAGGATCTGGAGAAAACCCTGACGGCTTCCTATTTCATTGACCTGACGGATCATTTCAGCATGGAGGGCAAATTCAATGAAAATCTGTTCTCCCTGCTTGCGGACTTTCTGGCCCTGCTGACGAAAGAAAATGTTTCAGACACGGCGGTTCGATTCTTTGAAATGCGTCTTTTGAAAATTACCGGTTTTGAACCGGCGCTCGCGGCCTGTGTGCGCTGTAAAAGCCCCGTAACTAACGGCGGGACCTATTATTTCTATCCGAAAGAAGGCGGCATTTTCTGTACCGCGTGTGCCCGTCCTCAACGCTATGATCAGCATGTTTCCAGTGGAACTGTCCGGACACTGCTCCTTGGAAAAGACATAGAAATGGAAAAAATGAAAATGGTCAGCATGCCGGAAAGACTGGCTTCCGAATCCCGCAGTATCCTGTGCGGTTTCATCTCTTATGTCCTGGGAAAGGAAGTTAAATCTCTCAGGGTCATGGAACAGGTACGGCGGTACTGTCCGTAGCGGAGATTTCTATGCGCCAGCCTGAATTACTGATCCCCGCGGGCAATATGGAAAAACTGTGTACTGCGTTGCTGTATGGAGCGGACGCTGTCTACGTCGGTGTTCCGGGGTTAAGCCTGCGTGCATCATCTGCTGAATTGTCTCTCAACGATCTTTCGGGTGCTGTTTCCGAAGCGCACGGCAAGGGCGTCAGGGTTTATGCGGCCATCAACACGTTTGCCCGAAACAAGGATATTGAACTGATTCGGCAGATTCTTCCCGGGTTAATGGATACAGGCGTGGACGCTCTCATTTTCAGCGATCCGGGTCTGATCCGGTTGATCCGTCGAATCAATCCCGTCATTCCCCTGCACCTCAGCACACAGGCCAATACAACAAATACGGAAGCCGTCCGTTTCTGGCAGGATCAGGGGGTAAAACGGATTGTTCTGGCACGGGAACTCCCTTTGAAAGAAATCGGAGAAATCGCTGCCGCCGTTCCCGAAATGGAGCTGGAAATTTTTGTGCATGGCGCGATGTGCGTATCGTATTCAGGACGATGTTATCTCTCGGCCTGGCGAAACCGGAAAAGTGCCAATGAAGGCAACTGCACCCACCCGTGCCGATGGGAATATGTTCTGCATGAATCGACGCGTCCGGAGGATCCTTTGATTCTTGAAGAAGATGAACGGTACAGTTATCTTTTGAGCTCCAAAGATTTGTGTCTCCTCGAACATCTGCCGGATATCCTCGCAACGGGAGTATCCAGCCTCAAGGTGGAGGGACGGATGAAATCGTCCTACTACGCGGCAGTTGTCACCCGAGCCTACCGGCAGGCACTCGACAAGCTTTTACGTGAAAAAGAAAAGTACAGGTTTGACCCGCAGTGGATCGAAGAACTGAAGACCATCTCGCACCGCGGCTACACGACAGGATTTGCATTCACCGAAGAAAAAATTCTGGAAACCAGTCCGCAAATCAAAAATATTCAAACCCATGAACCGGTGGGAATGGTCCTGGCCTGTGATAAGGCTCAAAAAAGGATGCTCATCGAAGTACGTAATCATCTGGAGACAGGCGACCAACTGGAGATCCTGTTGCCGGAGGGTGGCAACGTTCTGACCGAAGCAGTCATGACAGATCAGGAAGGGAACCGGCTGCAGCAGGCAAACAGCGGGACCCGAATTTATCTTCATGGAGATATGGAAGTGCCGGCAGGCACCATGATTCGCAAAAGGATCGGGTAGATCTTTTTTACCAAGAAAAAAGCCCCCCGGCACGGGCACGCCGGGGGGCTTTTTTAAGCTTTTAAAACTGTATCGATCTACTTCTTGATCAGATACTCAACAACAGCTTCCGTACGTCTGTTCTGACGACGACCTTCTTCTGTTGCATTGGAAGCAATGGGTCTCTCTTCGCCGTAGCCGATTGCATTCAGACGGTTTGCTTCAATACCGCCTTTTTCAACCATGTACTGCTTCACAGCATCAGCACGTCTCTGAGAAAGTCTCTTGTTGTATGCGTCGCTGCCGAGGCTGCATGTATGACCTTCAAGAGCAACATTGGTTTCGGGATACTGTTTCATGACAGAAACCAGATTGTCGATATCACCGTAGTAACCTTTTTTGATGATCGCCTTGTCGAGGTCAAACTTCACATCCAGGGTGGTTCTTCCCTTTTCGATCGCTTCTGCTGCGGGCTCGGGAGCAGGTGCAGGAGCTGCTCTTCTGCCGCCGAAAGCATAGGTCAGGCCGATGGTGCCAAGCAGGTTGTTATGGAAACTATCGAAATTCATAACATGACGGACATCACCGCGGACCGCCCAGTTCTCAGCAAAGAACCACTTTAAACCGCCGCCGTAGCTGACTGCAAATTTGTTGTACCGGTTATCCGTGGTATCCTCATTGGCGCGGGAGTAATGCATTCCGCCAATACCCGCTGCAACGAAAGGAATCAGGTTACGGTCCGGCAGCAAATTCACGACAGCTTCGATGCCGTAGCCAAGAGCATGCATGGACTGCCCCGTTGTGTCATACCAAATATCATTGTTGTAGCCCTGATAGTATGACTGAATTCTGGTCGGAATATAATGCGCATAACCTTCAATGCCTACATACTTGGTAATGTTGTAGCCCAAACGCAGACCAAGAGCAATCGAGCTGTCCATATCTTCGTTGCCTTCAAACTTGTAGAAACCAATGTACGGTGTCACATCGAAAGAACCATGCCTCACCTGCGCGTATCCTGTTGCGACAATACATGTCACCATCAGGATTACAACTAATGAAATGATTTTTTTCATCGTCTCTCTCCTTTTCTTGCTTTCAAATTTAAATCGACCTTCCTCTTCAGAAAGTCGTTCATCCAACACCACAAAAAGACACTTCAGTAAAATTTTCGCCGTCATTCCGGCACTTGTTGCCAAAAACTATAACCAATCGCAAAAAGGATGTCAATGGTATTTTTAACTTTTTTTTACTATTTTTTTGCCTTTAAATCACCTTACGGATCGATCAATTACATGCTTATTTGACAAGTTCCAACCGCCAATTTCATATTATGGATTCTTTTTTTATTTATTTTTACCATATATTTCTAAAAGGATCCACGTCAGGTTTTCTCCAATCAGCGTATACGGCAGCAAAACTTCATCGGCGCCGCACTTTTTCAATTCTTCAAGCTGTTTGGCTGAATCAGCAGTAGCCACAATCACTGCGTTGGGGGCTAAAGTCCTGCATGTTTTAACCAGCAACAGATTGGAGGTTTTTTTTAGCAGCATATCCGGAATTGTTGAAATAATGATCTCTGCCTGGGCAACATGGGCATGATCCAGTGTATCCATGCTGCTGATATCACCGAACACTCCTTTGACGTTCATGTCGCCCAGTTCTTTGAGAACTTCCAGATTAAAATCAATCACCATTATTTTCTTTAAAAGATCGGGGGCGGTGTCTTGTATTTTTTCAATCAACGCCCGAGCGCTTCGATGATAACCGAGCAGCACAATAGGATACTGATTGCTTCCTTCCTGCGTATTTTGTACTGTTTTGCTTGAAGGCCATCCCCCTTTGGAAAGAAGACCGTCAAAAACGAGATAAAGGCGGTGGTTACCCTTGATAAAATAAGATGACAAAACCGAGGTCATGGCCATGGCGTAAATGATCAGGGACATCAGGGACTGTTCAATGTGCCCATAGCTAACACCGAGAGCGGCTATGACCAGCGAAAATTCACTGATCTGCGCCAGGTTCAGGCTGGTGATAAAACTGGTCCGCCGCCCACTACCGGAAAGAGACAGGATCGGGTATATGGTGAAAAAACGGGAAACAATCACGAACAAAACAATGACAATGGCCATGGTCAATGTCGAAACGTCGGGGAAAGGAATTTTCATGCCGATGGACAGGAAAAAAAGCGTCAGGAAAAAATCCCTGAGCGGCAGCACTTTTGCCGTAACATGCACGCCATAGGGAAATGATGCAATTGCCGCTCCGCCAATAAGAGCTCCCATTTCCATGGACATGCCGATCCATGATCCCAGGCCGGCCATAAACGCACACCACGCAATGGACATGGCCACAACCATCTCGGGCGTTTTGTCAATCCGGGCGAAAATCCAGCGCAGCATGTAACGGCTCAACAGGAAACCGACGGCGAGCAGCAAAACGGCCTTCCCCAGGGCCATTGCCACCAGACACACCTTCGGGTTCATAAAATTCGGCTGTAAAGCCAGGATCAGAATGGCCCACAAATCCTGAAAAATGAGAATTCCCAGGCTGATCCTGCCCGGAAGCGTATCCAGTTCAAACTTATCGTATAAAAGTTTCACAACAATCGCCGTGCTGGATAATGCGCAAAACAGCGAAAGATAAAACGCGTCGATGCGGCCTTCTCCGAGAGGATACCCCAGCAGTGCAAAAAAACCCAGACCGATCAGGAGACACAAGACAAACTGGCCGATGCCGACGAAGATGAGTTTTTTCCCTGAAGAAAGAAGACTGGCGGGATTGAGTTCCAGGCCAATGATAAAAAGTAAAAGAATTAAACCGATTTCTGAAATGACTTCAATATTGGCCGGATTCGATACCAGCTTCAAACCGATTTCCGGTCCGATTAGCGCTCCAGCCACCAGATAACCGAGGATAACCGGCTGCCGGCAGAGCTGAAAGAGGAATCCCAGTGCTGTAGCCGCCAGAATGGCAATCCCGATTTCGGGCAAAATATTGTGCATAAAAAATCTTTCTGCAATGCAGATGGATCACCTGCATCCGCTACAGGCAAAGTTCCAGGATTTTCCTCATCATCTCCAGGGTAACATCATTATTTTCCCCAAGGTTGACCATTCCGTGCTCTTCAAGCATTCGAATGATCCGATCAATATCAACATTCGGCACATCACAGTCGCTGAAACGGGTCGGCAATCCCATTGATCCAAAAAAAATCCTCGTCTTGTGAATGGCTTCTTCCATGCGCTCCTCTTCGCTGCCTGAAACAACGTGCCAGATGCGTTCGGCGTACTGCAGCAGTTTATGGCGTTTGCCCTGTGCACGGACCTGAAGCATGGCCGGCACCAGGACAGACAGCGTGCAGGCATGATCCAATCCATACAAAACGGTCAATTCATACCCGATACGGTGTGCAGTCCAGTCCTGTGGAACGCCTGCACCGATGAGTCCATTCAGTCCAAGCGTCGCCGCCCACATGAGATTGGCGCGAACATCGTAATTTTCAGGATGCGTCAACGCTTTCGGTCCCTCTTCAATCAGAACATGAAGCAACCCTTCAGCCAGGCGGTCCTGGACGGCGCCTCCGACGGGATAAGTCATATACTGCTCAAGAACATGCACAAACGTGTCTACCACTCCGTTGCCAGTCTGGCGGGCAGGCAGGGTATAGGTCTTGGTAGGATCCAGCACTGCAAAACGCGGGAAAAGCGAAGAATTCATAATGGCGCGTTTCACCATAAAATTTCGGCGGCTGATGATGGCGCGGCTGTTCATCTCCGAACCGCTTGCCGGCAGAGTCACCACTGCACCGACCGGCAGCGCCCTGCGGATGTCTGACCCTTTATTGTCCAGTAAAAGAAACGGGGCCCCGCTGAAAGGTATGGCGGCAGCCATGAATTTCGTTCCATCAATGACCGATCCTCCGCCCACGGCTACCAGATAATTGATGTTCTTTTCACGGGCGATTCCTGTGCCTTTGAGGAGTGTCTCATATTCCGGGTTGGGTTCGATTCCGCCGAACCAGGTGACGTCGTACCCCTGCAGGGCGGTCTGTACTTCATCAAGAGCACCGTTTTGCCTGGCACTGCCTCCCCCGAAGGTGATCATCACCCGAGAGTCTTTCGGAATTTCGCCGGCCATCTGACGGATCGTGTCCCGGCCAAAAAAAACTTTTGTGGGATTATGGAATATGAAGTTCAGCATAGGTTTCATGACGCCCGGAAAGCGAACTAAATTGTCGTGAATGCAACAAATTAATCATTCATAAAAAAGTTGACATGTCCTGTCAACAAAAAACTGCAGAAACCATTCATGTTTTCTGCTGGCGTCAGGGAGCTTTCAATCTGATGCAGATTCCTTGTAATGGTTCTTTTCATCATTTTTAAACCTTGAGCCTGGAACCTTTATCCTTGCTTTAACATTGACCCCTCCGGCCATTCATGATAGTTAGCCGCTTGTAAATTGCATGTACGGTTTCAATCCCAAGACCGGCAATTCATTTTCGGCAACCTTTTAAGGAGGACCCTGTGACTTTTCAGGAATTGATTTTTGCTCTCGAACAATACTGGCACTCTCAAGGCTGTATTATCCAGCAGCCTTACGACATGGAAGTCGGAGCGGGAACTTTCCACCCCGCCACCTGCCTGCGCGCACTGGGGCCGGAACCCTGGAACGTGGCATATGTTCAGCCGTCAAGACGCCCCACCGACGGTCGCTACGGCGAAAATCCAAATCGCCTGCAGCATTATTACCAGTATCAGGTGATCATGAAGCCCTCGCCGATGAACATCCAGGAACTCTACCTGAACTCGCTTAAGAGTTTCGGGATTGACCCGCTCGAACATGACATCCGTTTTGTGGAGGACGACTGGGAATCTCCAACGCTGGGCGCCTGGGGCCTGGGCTGGGAAGTGTGGCTCGACGGCATGGAAATTTCGCAATTTACCTACTTCCAGCAGGTCGGCGGTTTCGATTGCAGTCCGGTATGCGCCGAATTGACCTACGGCACCGAACGCATCGCCATGTACATTCAGGGCATCAACAACGTGTACGATCTGCAGTGGACAGACAAAGTCAAATACGGCGATGTGCATCACAAAAGCGAGGTGGAATTTTCCACCTATAATTTTGAAGTGGCGGACATCCCAATGCTTCGCAGACTTTTTGACACGTATGAAGAGGAGGCCTTGCGCATTGCGGAAAAAAATCTGGCCCTGCCCGCCTATGACTACTGTCTGAAATGCTCCCATACCTTCAATCTGCTCAATGCGCGCGGTGCAATCAGCGTGGCCGAGCGAACCAGCTATATCGGGCGGGTGCGCAATCTGGCCAGGCTTGCCTCCGAACTTTATTTAAAGCAGCGCGAAGAACTGGGATACCCTCTTTTAAAGAATAACTAGATGAACTGGAGATAAAATGAGCAACGAACTGCTTTTTGAAATCGGCACTGAAGAAATTCCTGCGGGTTTTTTGTCTAAAGCCGTGGTTGACATGGAAGAGATCATCCGCAAGTCCCTGACGGAGAAACGAATTGACTTTAACGACATACGATGTCTGGCGACACCGCGCCGTCTGGTTCTCCACATAGCGGATCTTGCAGCGAAGCAGGATGATCAGACCATTGAAAAGCTGGGTCCCGCTAAAAAGGCCGCTTTTGATGAAAACGGTCAGCCGACAAAAGCCGCCCTGGGATTTGCCAGGGGACAGGGAATGGAAGTC
Source organism: Deltaproteobacteria bacterium ADurb.Bin151 (assembly GCA_002070455.1). Classification (GTDB taxonomy): domain Bacteria; phylum Desulfobacterota; class Syntrophia; order Syntrophales; family Smithellaceae; genus UBA8904. The sequence goes on along the minus strand of MWDG01000067.1, from coordinate 3,380 downwards.
TCCCAGCTGGAAACCATCACCACGGAGAAAGGCGAATACCTTGGCGCCCGGAAAACCATTCCAGGCCAGCAAACGTCCGATCTGCTCCCCGGTATTCTTAAGGAGTTTATGCTTTCGATCCCCTTCAGGAAATCCATGCGCTGGGGAAGCTATGATTTGCGTTTTGCACGTCCTGTCCACTGGATTCTTGCGATATACGGAGGAAGTGTAATTTCCATGAAGATTGAAGATATCGAAAGCGGCAACACCTCCAACGGACATCGCTTTATGAGTCCGAATCCGTTTACGGTTACGGGATTTGAAGATTATCTGCACAAAACCAGAGAGAATTTCGTCATTGCGGATCCTGAAGAACGCAAAAAACTGATCCTGGAGGAAGCCCGCAAAGCGGCGGCTGAAGTTGGCGGAGAGCTGTTTTATACGGACGATCTGCTGGAAACGGTCAGCTTCATTGTGGAATATCCTGTGATTGTGCGGGGCGGTTTTGATGAAACCTATCTGGAACTTCCCAAGGATGTTTTAACAACCACCATGATCTCCCACCAGAAATATTTCCCCGTTGTCAATAACGAAGGGAAACTTTTACCTTACTTCATTGCCGTAAGCAATACCCGTCCGCGTGACCTTGCCGTTGTGGCCAGAGGAAACGAAAGAGTGCTGCGGGCGCGCCTGGCCGACGCATCATTCTTCTTTGAGGAAGATAAGAAAGTCTCCCTGGAGAATCGTGTGGAATCACTGAAAAAAGTGGTCTTTCACACGCTTTTGGGAACATCCCATAAAAAAGTCATTCGTTTCCGGAAACTTGCGGTAAAAATCGCTTCAAAAGTCAAACCTTCCGTAAAGAAAAATGTGGACCGCGCTGCGCTTCTGGCCAAGGCGGATCTGGAATCGCTCATGGTGGGCGAGTTCTCGGAACTTCAGGGCATCATGGGCCGTGAATATGCCCTTTTAGCGGGTGAAAAACCGGAGATTGCCAGTGCCATCTATGAACATTACCTCCCTGTTGTTGCCGGCGGAGACTTGCCTCAAACCGATGAAGGTGCAATCGTAGGCATTGCCGATAAGATTGACACGATCGTCGGGTTCTTCGCCGTGGGCATGCCACCCACGGGCACGGCAGATCCCTATGCGCTGCGCCGCCAGGCTCTTGGTATAATTAATATCGTATTATCAAAAGGTTATGCCTTAAGCCTGCATTTTCTGATCGATGAAACCCTGACATCGCTCAAAGATGTCCTGAAAAAACCCGCCGAAGAAATCAAGCAGGATGTGCTGGAGTTTTTTAAAGGACGCCTGCAGAATCAGTTGATCAGCCAGGGCTACGCTTATGATACGGTGGACGCCGTTCTCTCAACGGATATCGATGATTTTGTCCAGGTGATCGAAAAAATCAAAGCCCTGCAATCCTTCCGCCAAAACCCGGAATTTGAACCCATTTCCATTGCTTTTAAAAGGGTGGATAATATTTTAAAAGACTTCCACAATGGCCAGGTGGATGTCAATCTGCTCGTGCATGAAGCTGAAATTAAACTGTTTTCGTCATTTGACAATATTAAAACGCGCGTGGAAAAAGGCATTGCCGAAAAAGACTTTCATGCCGCATTGAATAAACTCGCCGCCTTACGTCCCCCCGTAGATAATTTTTTTGACCATGTCATGGTAATGGACAAAGATGAAAAGGTCCGAATCAATCGTTTGTCACTTCTGGCAGAAATATCCGCTCTGTTTCACAAAATCGCCGATTTTTCAAAAATTGTGACCGCCGGTTGATTGATTGAGGCGCGCAAAAAGCAAACCCCCTGTGTCAACGAAATTCCGCCTGATAATCAGTTTCATTGACATTCATTCCGGTGCTTGCTAAAATAACAAATCTGCATGGTTATATATATGCAGAAAGGGAGAAGTTTTCGATGAGCTTTCAGCCTGAACCCGATCCAACTGTCTTTGTGGATGAAAAACTGCGGATACGAAAAAGTCTTCAGGAAATCAGCAACCGCATTCACGCAGCACAAAACATACCACAAATCCTGGTCGATCTGAAAGATGGCATCCTGAATCTGTTTAACGCTCAGTCGATTACGATTTATGTTGTCGATCAGCTCCACAATGAAATCTACTCCATGTTTCTTGCCGGTTCCCAGCTCAAGGAAATCCGTGTTCCTATTGACAATCACAGTATCGCCGGGTATGTGGCCAACACTTTTAATCTTGTCAATATCGCCGATGCCTATAACCAGGCCGAACTCAAAGCAATGGACTTTGAACTGACATTTGACGGAAGCTGGGACAAAAAATCCGGATTTCGAACCAAACAGATCCTGGCGGTCCCTATTTTTTATGAAGATCAGCTCATGGGAGTTATCCAGATCCTCAACAGAAAATACGGCGAGGGCAAATTTACAGAAGAAGAAGTCGGTCTGGCGGTTGAAATTGCCGAGGTCCTGGGCGTTGCCTTTTACAATCAGCGGCGTTTCGCCCGCCGCCGCAAGACCCGTTTTGATTTTCTTGTCACACGGGGTTTGCTGACGGATGAAGAAATGGAAAATTCCTGGCAAGGAGCCCGGGAGAAAAAAGAAGCCATCGAACAGTATCTGATGAATAATCATCGAATTTCCAAGGACGACATCGGACACTCATTCGAAGACTTTTATCGCTGCCGTTTTATTCATTACAATGAAAAAACCGTGATTCCCGGCGATTTACTGAGAAACCTGAAAAAAGATTATCTTCGCCGTGAATTATGGGTGCCACTGGAAACAATCGATGGATGGACTCATGTAATAGTCGATGATCCCAACAATATTTTGAAGAGAGACGCCATCGAGAACCTTCTGAAAACAAAAAAAATAAAGTACGACGTCGCTCTGCCCGAAGACATCTTGAAATTCATCAACCTGTTTTTCGGTACTTCGGAGTCCGAACATTCTTTTACAGAACTCCTCGGCAAACTTGATGATGAAGAAAGAGGCTTCGACGATGAAGATGACGGAGGAGAAGTGATCACGGAATCCGACAGCGTGATCATGCAGCTGGTCAATAAAGTGATCAATGATGCCTGTGCCCGCCGGGCATCCGATATTCACATCGAACCGAATGTAGGCAAGAAAAATGTGGAAATCCGTTTCCGTGTGGACGGCGACTGCGCCATCTACCAGACCGTTCCATTCAGTTATCGCGCGGCGATGATCTCCCGCATTAAAATCATGTCCAACCTGGATATCACGGTTAAACGATTGCCCCAGGACGGAAAAATCAAATTCCGCCGCGCCGGTGGTGAAGAACTGGAACTGCGTGTAGCCACCATTCCCACACAGGGTGGCGTGGAAGACGTCGTCATGCGTCTGCTGGCCAAGGGTGAAACGATGCCCATTGAAGAAATG
>MWDG01000066.1 GCA_002070455.1 Deltaproteobacteria bacterium ADurb.Bin151 | reverse complement strand
GCTTTCCGCCTGGTACAGCTTTACGGATACATCGATCTTCAGCGATTCCTTTAACAGGGATTACCATGACAAGGGAGTTGCCATATCCATTCCGCTTCGAATGTTTTTAGGAAGGGATTCGAGGACGGTTTATAGTTACGCTGTATCGCCGTGGACAAGGGATGTTGCGCAGGACATCGCGCACAATACATCGCTGTTTGATTTTATCGGACGCAACACATCTCTCTATCTGAACAAGGATAGAGAGATGCTGCAGTAATAAAGATGCAGACGGCGTAGTTTAAGGTGGAATTTTGAATTGAGCGGAGAAACCCGTTTTTACTATGGAAGATAAGGGGAAAAGTAAAAAAGTATTACTTTGCAATACAAGGTGAAACAGCAATAAAAATAATAGGATAAACAATGATAAGTTGATGTCAACGTCCTAAAATGATTATTGTTTCTTGCTTTATCCATAGAGTAAGAGTAAATAATAAAAATTTATACTCCAAATCTACGATCTTTGGGTGGATCGCAGATTAAATATGTTCTGCTTTTAGATTCCTGCGCTTGATTTTGTAATCCAGAGAGCGGAGCTGTATCAAACGAAGCCTTAAAAACTTTTCACATGAACTTTTAACCTTCGGTCGCTGAACCTGTCGAAGCGGCACCTTATGTCCCCTTTTAGAGGATGCGCAGGGGGAGGAAATCCCGTAATTTTATTACTCTGGCAAATAAATATGTAAAAGGACGTCATGCCCGACTTGACGCGTGACCTCACATGACAACATTTCCGATTTTATATTGTTATAAAATGCTCTCAAAATATGAGAAAAGGATACGATTTTTGAATGGAATTCATAGACCTGAAAACGCAGCAGAAGAAGATTGAAAATGCTTTAAACAGCAATATCCAGAAAGTTTTAAAACATGGCAATTACATCATGGGGCCGGAAGTGAAGCAACTGGAGGCTAAACTTGCAGCCTATACGGGCACAAAGCACGCGATCAGCTGTGCTTCGGGAACGGATGCTCTTTTAATGGCGCTTATGGCTTACGGCGTGAAGCCCGGCGATGCAATATTTACAACGCCGTTTACTTTTATTGCCACGGCGGAAGTGATAGCGCTTCTCGGTGCCACACCGGTGTTTGTCGACATTGATTCCAAAACCTACAACATCGATTCGACCAAACTTGCACTGGCTATTAATGCCCTGAAATCAAAAGATACTTCTATTTACCCACTACCCCTAACCCCTGACTCCTCACGCCTAACGCCCCGCGGTGTTATCCCAGTTGATTTGTTCGGCTTACCCGCTGACTATGATGCCATCGAACCCATTGCCAAAGACCATGGCTTATTTGTCATCGAAGACGCCGCGCAGTCGTTTGGCGCTGAATATAAGGGCCAAAAGGCCTGTTCATTTGGTGATATTGGCTGCACATCGTTTTTCCCGGCAAAACCCCTTGGCTGCTATGGTGACGGCGGGATGTGTTTCACAAATGATGACAATCTGGCTGAGGTCATGGAATCCATCCGTGTGCACGGAAAAGGCGGCCATAAATACGACAATGTCCGCGTTGGCATCAACGGCCGGCTGGACACACTTCAGGCCGCCATTCTGCAGGCCAAGTTTGATATATTCCCTGAGGAGGTCGAGCTTCGCCAGACCGTTGCCCGGCGCTACACAACACGGCTCAATCCTCTCTCTTCACTCCTTACTCCTCATGTTCCCGAAGGGTACAACAGCGTCTGGGCCCAGTATTCGCTTCTAGCAAAGGATGAAGACCATCGTACCGGCGTGCTGAAGAAACTTCAGGATCATAAGATTCCTACAGCCATTTATTATCCCAAACCCCTGCACATGCAAATGGCCTTTGAATATCTTAAATATAAAATCGGCGATTTTCCGGTAAGCGAGGACATCGCGAAAAGGATTTTCAGCCTGCCCATGCATTCCTATTTAACAGCAGAGGAACAAACAAAGATTGCGGAAATAATAATGGGTGAGGGATGAGGAGTAAAGGGTTAGGTGTGAAGAGAGCGCATCACGGTCTGAAATCTTGGCAGGAAGCGATGGAACTTGTGAAGATGATATATAAAAATTCTTCCAGTTTCCTTGAGGAAGACAATTATGGTCTAAAAAGTCAAATCCGAAGAGCCGCAATCTCCATCCCCAGTAACATGGCCGAAGGCGCTGCCAGAAATGGTTCCAAAGAATTCCTGCAATACCTGTCTATTAGTTGTGGTTCTTTAAGTGAAGTGGAAACTCAAACCCTTATCGCAAAAGATTTAGGATATATTAAAAATCCGGAACAAATTCTGGAGCAAATTGACAAAAGCTTCGGCCTCTTAGGCGGCCTCATTAATTCCCACCGCGAAAGGAACAAAAAATGACTCCTAACTCCTCACCTTTCAGCCCTGACGCCTTACCCCTCACCCCTCCCCCGGATGTTGCTGTGATCGGAAGTGGTTACTGGGGCAAAAATCTTGTCCGTAATTTTTACCAGCTTGGTGTTCTCAATACGATCTGCGACGGAACAAAGAGCGTCCGCGAAGAGATGAACAAAACCTATCCGGATATCCCTGTTACCGGTGATGTCGACGGAATTCTAAAAAATAAGGACATCCAATGCGTCGTTATTGCCGCCCCGGCTGTTCATCACTTTAGCCTTGCTGAAAAAGCCCTGAAGGCCGGCAAGCATGTCTTTGTCGAGAAGCCCCTGTCCCTGAACTATACCGAAGGTGAAAAACTCGTCAGACTGGCAGCGGAGCAAAATAGAATTCTGTTTGTCGGACATGTTCTGAATTACCACGCGGCGGTTATCAGGCTGAAGGAAATGATCAGAACGGGAAAAATCGGAAGGCTGCAATATATTTATTCCCGTCGTCTTAGCCTGGGTAAAATCCGTCGGGAAGAAAACATTCTCTGGTCCTTTGCGCCTCATGACATATCAATCATATTGAGTCTGACAGGCGAAGAGCCCTCTTATGTCGATTCCGTCGGCAGCAATTTTCTCCATGCCCATATTGCCGATGTAACCATGACAAATCTGAAATTCCCTTCAGGCATAGGAGGCCATATCTTTGTGAGTTGGCTGAATCCCTACAAGGAGCAGAAGCTTGTTGTTGTCGGCAGCAGCGGAATGTTAGTTTTTGATGATACGGAACCCGTGGAAACAAAGCTGGTGCTTTATCCACATACGATCAACTGGCAGAATGGTCTTCCGGTTCCGAACAAGGCACAAAGCGTTCCCATAGACATCAAAGACATCTGGGAAGAGCCGCTGAAGGCTGAATGCAAAGCTTTTCTTGCTGCCGTTGAAACAAACACCAGGCCTCTCACATCCGGTGAAGAAGGTCTGAAAGTTCTAAAGGTACTGGAAATCAGCCAGCGGTCCCTTGAACAAAAAGAATCTGTAACCTATCACACATTACCTACAACTCCGGACCCCGTATCCGCTGTCATGCACCCATTACCTGCGTCCCGAAGCTATTTCGCGCATGAATCTGTCGTAATCGATAAAGGTTGCGAAATAGGTTCCGGGACGAAAATCTGGCATTATTCGCACATCCTCTCAAGATCTAGAATCGGTGCAAACTGCAACATCGGCCAAAACGTAGTGATTGGTCCCGATGCTGCGATCGGCAACAAGTGCAAAATTCAGAATAATGTCAGTGTCTATAAAGGAGTGACCCTGGAAGATGGCGTTTTCTGCGGCCCGTCTATGGTTTTTACAAACGTTTATAATCCAAGAGCGGAAATTGGGAAAATGGATCAGGTCCGCCCGACACTGGTTAAAAAAGGCGCGACACTTGGCGCCAACTGCACGATTGTCTGCGGCCGCACCATCGGCAGTTATGCATTTATCGGTGCCGGTGCGGTGGTGACAAAAGATGTCGTGGACCACGCGCTCATGGCTGGCAATCCGGCCCGGCAAATCGGCTGGGCATGCAAGTGCGGCGAGAGGGTTGATGAAAGTACCATGACCTGCCCGTTATGTCGAAAAAAATACAAACTTGGAAATGCGGGTCTGATTGAAGAATAATATATTCATTTTTAGCCTGACGCGTAGTCTTTTTATAAGCCACGTTAAAAACGGGTTCGCTGCGGAATGACTAAAAAGGCGTTATGCAAAGCTCGCATTTTCTGGATTCCGGATCACGCTGCGCTTGTCCAGACAGTTTGGATGATTTTTGATAGTTGTGTTCAAAGGTCACACACCATGCAATCCTACATATTGATAAACCTTTAAACTTGTGCAAGATTACCCAAAACAAATCAAATCAGGAAATCCAATGATTCGAATCAAACACCTGATCTCCGACAGTTTTTATGTTCTGGCCGTTGTCTCTATGATTTTGGCCGGATGTGCCCATTACCGAGATTTGCCGCCTGGTACAGTGAAGGAAATCAGGGGATCCGGTTTTGAAGGTGTAAAGATCGAGGACCTGCAAAAGGCAAGGCCTGGGGTCGATGCAGAAGGTGCAAGTGCGATTGTTGAAGCGCGGCAGGTGAGTCTTGATAATGATGTGGAAGGCCATCCGGTGGAAACGATTTCACTGCCACCTGGATTTGAAGACAAGGAATTTTCAGCCCTCAAACCGTTTGGTCGCGATTTTTTCAAGAATTACGATGTGTATGTAAAATCCGGTTCGAGGAGGGCGTCAGAAAAAAAAATAGACCCGGCAACAAGACAATACAGGCTGAAACCCGGAGACAAAATAACCCTACACATGGGTGGGGCGAACAAAACCAGCTATAACCTTGCCGTAGAGTCAGACGGCAGGATTCATATTCCGAAAGGCGGCTCCGTTTTTGCGGCCGGGATGACGTTTGACGAAATAGCCAGACAGGTAATCTTTGAAGTTGAAAAAACCTCCAAAGGGAAAGTGGAAGTGTCCATGAAGGGCAGCAAGACCATCACCGTTTATGCCAGCGGAGAAGTCCGAAGGCCTCTTCCCTATGCCGTTGGTGCCTTTACAACTCTTACTGATGCCTTGCGCGCCATTGGCGGACCGAAAGATACGGGTACGGTGCGTAACATCCAGGTACGCAGAAGGGGAATGACCGTGGCGTCTTTCGACCTTTACGAATTCCTGTTAAAAGGAGTCAAAATCAGAGACATCATCCTGATGGAAGACGACGAAATTCACGTGCCGCGCAAGGGGCCGGAGGTTGCCATAACTGGCAATGTCAAGCGTCCGGGGATCTATGAACTGAAAGGCCGCTACGATCTTAATAATGTTGTTGCTCTCGCAGGAGGTGTTCTTTTTGGAAGAGAGGACATGAAAGTCCTTGTAAGGCGTATCGAAGGCAGTGAGCGCAGGACAGTATATAACGTCACCGCGGAGGAGCTCAACCTGGAAGCGTCTGCTCCTCCAACACTTAAAAACAGGGACATTGTCCGGATATCTCCGTTTGACGAAACTTCCGAGGCTGCTACACTTGAGAGTGAAGATATTGACAGCCCATTAAAAAAGGGGACTGCGGCATCAGGGCAGGCTGCCGAAGCAGGACATCAAATAAAATATGTGACGCTCACGGGAGAATTCAAACTGCCCGGCCGATATCCGATTCAGAAGGGCGAAAAAATAAGTGATGTGATCAGGCGGGCAGGCGGTTACACGTCAAACGCATACCTGCGCGGAGCTTATTTCACGAGGGAGAGCGTCCGTCAGATTCAGCAGCAGAGATTGGATCATATGGCCGGAAGAATACAGAGAGACCTGTTCCCGCCCGGTTCGATGGTAATTCCTAAAGAAGCAGACGCGGAACAGATCAAAGTTCTGGAAGACGAAATCCGCCTTAAGAAGCGCTTTGTGGAATATATTCAATCCCTGAAAGCCAACGGACGTTTGACGGTTCGCCTTGTCCATCTCCGTCTGCTCAAAGGCAGCACGCATGACATTGAAGTGGAGCACGGGGATACAATTCATCTTCCTCAAAACAGCAATATCGTCAACGTGGTCGGAGCCGTGATGGCTGAAAGGCCACATATACATGAGAGCAGTTGGGAATACCTGGACTATATCTTCGCGTCGTCGGGTTATTCACAAAGTGCCGATGAGTCCGACACCTTTGCCATCAAAGTGGACGGCAGCACGGTTATGCTTCCCCGTGGCTTTGTCGAATGGAACAGCAAAACTGAACGCTGGGAATTAACAGCTTTTAGCACAGAGAAAAGGGAAATCGAACCCGGTGACGTTATTGTTGCGCCGGGGAGCATTAAACACATTGCCTGGCTGGGTCAGTTAAGAGACATCACGCCGCTTCTTATGAACACAGCAGTCCTGACAGGGACGGTGCTGAAGTTGTATTAACATTAATGAATAGTTCATGGTGGATAGCCCCTTCTCCCCTTGTGGAAGAAGGTTAGGATGAAGGGGAATCCGGCACCGCCAGTCATTCCCCGGCTTGACCGGGGAATCCAGGAAAAAAAGCAATGGATCCCCGATCAGGTCGGGGATGACAAAAGGGGTGGGCTGCGTATTCACCCTCCCTCAGTCCCTCCCATTAAGGGAGGGAAGAATAATGATTCTGTGGTTGCCCTCCCATCTAGGGACGGAAAAAAATAAGGAGTTTTGCAAAGTTCATTCAATAATTTTTCATAAAGGATGAAAATTATGAAAATAAGGTATTCGTTATTCATCGGGTTTTTAATTGCCGTGGTGCTGCTGACAACGGGGTGTGCCCACTACCGCGATTTGGATCCCGGTACGGTGCAGGAAGTCGGAGTGACAGATGCAGAGACTGCTGGCGCAAAGGACGCCGGGGCCACGGTCGAATCACAGGTGGTAACCGTTGAGCTGCCCCCGGACACACCTCCGCCGGCTGATTATATCGTAGGCCCGCGTGACCTGCTGTCCATCAATGTGAACGGCAAGCCGGAATTCTCCAGCATGGCAAGTACATCGGGTACAACCGCTATAAACATTTCAAACTTGGGCGGACCCGTCGCGCAGGCTTCAGGCTGCCGTGTGGACAATAGCGGAAACATTCAGCTGCCGTACGTGGGCACGGTTCATGTCTGGGGAATGACACTGCTGGAAATCCAGGACCGTCTGGTGAGCATGTATTCCAAGTATCTGAAAAATCCCTGGGTGATTGTTGACGTCAAGGAATACAAAAGCCATCCCCTTCAGCTGCTGGGGCCGTTTAGAAACCAGGGAACGGTTTTTATGGACAAACCGCTCAGACTTTTGGAAGGAATCGCCCTGGGAGGAGGATATGATCCCACGGCTGATCTGACTGCCGCACGGCTCATCCGGGAGAAAAAAACACTGCCCGTCGACATCTATGCGCTCCTGAACAAAGGTGATGCGCGCCAGAACGTCTGGCTGAAGGCGGGAGACACGCTTTACATGCCGGACAGCCGGAGCCGTCAGGTATTTGTATTCGGGGCTGTCAAGAAAAATGGTCCTGTTACGATCCCGCCGGGCGGCCTGACCCTTGCGCAGGCCCTTGCCGCTACCGAGCTTCGTGACATTGGCTACGATTTCCGCTACGTCCGCATCATCCGCTCGCTATCGGCAACCCGCGGCCTGCTAATGGTGATTGATTTTGATAAAATCATGCGTGGCGAGGCCATGCCACTGATGCTTCAGAATGGTGACGTTGTATATGTTCCCAAAAGCGCCTTCGGAAACTGGAACGACGCCATCGCTGAAATCCTGCCGTCTCTTCAGGCATTCAGCGCGATGCTCCAGCCGTTTGTGAATATTAAATACTTAAAAGGAGATTGGTAAATCAATTATATGAATCAAAACATTCCCATGCCTCCCGGCAGTCCCATGCGTCCTCAAAATATGGATGAACAGGAAATTGATTTAAGAGAATACCTGTCCGTTATCATACGGCGCAAAAGGGTCTTGATCTTGACACTTCTGGCTGTATTGACTTTGGTTGCCCTGTATACATTTTCCACAAAACCAGTTTACGAGGCCTCCGCCACCCTCCATGTTAAGGATGACAAAATGAAACGGGGCAGCATGCTGGGCGAGCTGTCCATTGCGGCCTCAAACCCCATTGGCGCAGAGTTGGAAATTCTCAAGTCGCGCACCAATGCAGAATGGGTCGTCAAGCACCTGCATCTCGATTGGCGCGTAACCAAAAAAACCAACGGGCTGAAATTCAAGGTTCTTGATTTTTCATCTCCTGCCGGGGAAAAACTGCCGGTGTATCAAATTGAACTGACTGGCCCCGATACCTTCACCGTTAAAGATGGAGAAGGGAATCTGGTCGGGGAGGGAAAATCCAATCAACTGCTCCAGCGGCCCGGTTTCAGGCTCCTCCTGAAAGATCTGAAGGGAGAAAAAGGCGATAGTTTTCGCCTAACCCTGCTGCCTTTCGATATTGCAGTCAATATGCTAAGGGGAGGAATCAGAGCTACCGAAGTGGGGAGGATGACCAGTATTATCCGCACCTCTTACATGAACACCGATCCCGTTCTGGCGCGTGATGTGGTGAACGCCCTGGTCCAGGCCTATCTCGAGCAGAGTGTTTCTCTCAAGGCGGAGGAGGCGAGCCGGACGGTTGAATTTGTTGAAAAACAGCTCGAGGATCTGCGCAAGAATCTTGACGCTTCGGAGATCAATCTTCAAAAATACAAAAGTCAATCCGGTATTATAAGCCTGGATACAGAAGCGAAAGACCTCATTCAAAAAATTACAGAAAAAGAGAAAGCGAGAACGGAGCTGGAAGTGCAAAAGCAGGTACTGCTTATCGACTACACCAAAGAACATCCCGCCGTGAAAGCGATTGCTAAACAGCAGGAATCCATACAGCAGCAGCTGGCTTCGTACGAAATGAATATGCGCAATCTTCCCGAAGGTGAAAGGGACCTTGCCCGTCTTACCCGTCTTTCCACGGTCAACGCCAATATCTATACCTACCTTCTCCAGAAGCATGAAGAGGCACGCATTGCCAGAGCATCCACCATCAGCAACATAAATATTGTTGATCCGGCCATCACGCCCCGCTTCCCGGTCAAGCCAAAGAAGGCGCAAAACCTGTTGTTAGGATTGCTAGTCGGTTGTTTTCTCGGGCTTGGTCTGGTCTTTTTCCTGGAATATCTTGACGACACCATCAAGGATGCGGACGAGGCCAAAAGGGTCATGGGCTTGCCGATCCTTGCTGTCATTCCACACATCTTTGGCCGTGAGCAAAAGAAAAACGGCGGCACGAAGAATGAAAACATGTTGATCACGCACAACGAACCGAAATCAATTGCCGCCGAGGCGTTTCGTTCGCTTCGGACCAACCTGCATTTTACCGCCATTAACAAGGAAAAAAAGATCCTGCTTTTTACCAGCACATTCCCCCAGGAGGGAAAGAGCACCATCACTGCCAACGAAGCTGTTGCGATCTCTCAGACCGGGGCCCGTGTGCTGATCATCGATTGCGACTTGCGCCATTCATCCCTGCATGAAAAATTCGGTCACAGCAAGACGCCGGGACTCAGCGAAATCCTGACCGGGGATGTGACCTTTGAAATGGCTCTGCATGATACGGGCATTCCCAATCTGGGCCTGATTACGGCCGGGACAACGCCTCCCAATCCATCCGAACTGCTGGGCTCAGAAGCAATGCGTCAATTTCTGCTGGCAAGGAAGAACAACTACGACTTCATCATCATAGACGCCCCGCCGGTTCTGGCTGTCACCGACGCGCCTGTCCTGACCGCTGTTGCGGACATCGTCATTCTGGTTATGGAAGCAGGGCGCGTACCGATCAAAGCGGCCCAGCACATGCGTGAAACGCTTGCAAACCTGCAGGTCCCAATTGCCGGCATGATCATCAACGACAAAACCGGCAAAGGCGAAACTTACGGTTATTACGGCAGCCGGTACGGCAAAGGGTATGGATATGGATATGGATATGGATATGGATATGGATACTATGCCGGTGAAGACCATAAACCTCAAAAAATATCCACATGGCAAAAACTTTTGCCGGGCAATTGGAAAAAGAAGAAAAGATGAGTTTGGGGAACAAAGCGAAGCGAAATCTTAAAGATTTCTCATCCCGACTCATCGGGATTCGAAGTGACACTTTGCTACAAGCAACTCATTCTGGAAGGCGGGCCAACAACCTGTCATTCCGGCATGCACCTAGCCGGAATCCAGGAAGTACGAAAAATTACTGGATTCCGGCCTACGCCGGTATGAAAAAATTAGTGGTTTTATGCGGCTGCGCAAAGTTCTCAAAATGAAAATGGCACGAAGAGCATCATGGAAAGCACTCTGTGAAAATTGTTTAAACATACCTTGACAAATAGTATCTTATGGGATACGATTAAATTATGATAGAAATCCGGCAAACGGAATACTTTATTAAGTGGTTTGAAAAACTAAAAGATAGAAAAGCTCGTGCAAAAATTAATGTTCGGATTCGACGATTAACGTTGGGTAATTTCGGAGATGTGAAACCTCTTGGTGCTGGCATTTCTGAATTAAGAATAGATTATGGTCCCGGATATCGCGTCTATTTCACAAAAAAGAATAATCAGGCGGTCATTCTTCTTGCTGGAGGAGATAAAACAACCCAGAAAAATGATATTCAAAAGGCAAAAATACTTGCGCTTGAAATCGAGGTATTAACATGAAGAGTAAAATAAAAATATGGGATGCGGCCCAATACCTGGAAACGGAAGAAGACATGGCCGCCTATCTGGAGGCTGCTCTTGAAGAAAATGATTCGGCATTAGTGGCAGCAGCCCTTGGGGATATCGCCAGAGCTAAAGGTATGACACAAATAGCCAGAAAAGCAGGGCTTGGACGAGAGAGTTTGTATAAAGCGTTATCACCTGATGGGAATCCTGAATTTTCTACCGTTTTGAAAGTTGTCAGTGCTCTTGGGCTAAAGCTGCACGCCGCTACTGGAAAAAAGAAAAAAGCAGCATAACCCTGATTTTGAGTATAAAACTTTGAACCTGAAAAAATTCACGGATTTTCATTGTCACATTCTTCCCGGAATTGATGACGGGCCGGAGAGCATTGACGAGTCCATCGAAATGGCTGCGGCCCTGCGGGATGTCGGCTTCACTTCGGTTTACTGCACCCCCCATTTTCTCAGGGGATGCTATGAGGCGGATGCGCAGGCCATACGATCAACCATTTCTGATTTGCAATCGAGGCTGGATGACGAAAATATCAAAATTGAACTTCTTCCCGGACGGGAATATTACCTGGACGAATTTTCCGATAATATTTTGAAAGACCCTTTGCCGCTGGGCAATACAAAATATTTAATGATCGAAATACCCAACAGTATGTCCGCAGAATTTGTTAAAGATGCATTCTTTCGAATCAAGTGCGGCGGTTTTATTCCCATGATTGCACATCCTGAGCGCTGCCATCTGTTTACTGCGGCCCACAAAAAAAAGAAATCGCGATGGTGGTTTAACGGCTCAAAAAGAAGAAAAACAGATTCCAATGAGCATGAAAATGGACTCATCCGTTATCTGCAGGACATTGGCTGCGCTTTCCAGGGGAACCTGGGCAGCTTCGGCGGTCTGTATGGACCGGAAGTGAAGCAGACTGCGAATCAGCTCATGGAGCAGGGGCTTTTCACACATTTTGGTACAGACTCCCATTCCATGCGCAG
>MWDG01000065.1 GCA_002070455.1 Deltaproteobacteria bacterium ADurb.Bin151 | reverse complement strand
TTATCCGGATTTTTCCGCGCGAAACGGGAATTCAAAAAAACGCGCAAGTCCAGGGGCCGTTAGATATCGTTGTGCGAAGCAGCCGGGTCGTATCGATTACAACCATGGCGGACCAAAAGCTAAAGTCCATTCAGCTCGAACCGGAAGAAATCAGCCGTATCATCAGTCCGAAACTTGATTCCAAACATCAGGTGACGCTTTCCGCCATTTCCCCTTATCTGCAGAATGCAGTCATCGCTTCTGAAGACGCACACTTCTATTCCCATTTTGGAATCGATATTTTCGCCATCGGCCGGGCATTCATTGCCGACGTCCGAGCGCAGCGGTATGTCGAGGGAGGTTCCACCATCACGCAACAACTGGCAAAGAACTTTTTTCTTTCACCGCGCAAAACCATCGCACGCAAGCTGCATGAAGCCGAGCTTGCTCTGGCACTGGAACTGCGCTACTCGAAAAAGCAGCTCCTGGAAATGTATCTGAACAAAATTTACCTGGGACAGGCAAACGGCGAAAGCATTTATGGCGTTGAAGACGCATCGGCCTTGTATTTCTCAAAACGCGCAAGGGATTTGTCCCTTGAGGAAGCGGCACTGCTTGCCGGAATCATCCACGCCCCGAATCGTTACTATCTCTTTACGAACTCCAAAACCGCCAAAAAACGCCGCAATAATATCCTGGCCCGAATGCAAAAACTGTCCATGATTTCCGATGAGGAGTTTCAGAGGGCATCCAATGCTCCTTTGAAACTCCGTTCCGGCGGCACTCCCGTGCATATGACATCACACTTCATCGATTACATCCGGCGCATCACAAACGAGGAAATGGAAATGGAAGGGTTCTATCACAGGGGATACCGTTACTATACAACCATGGATCCCATTGTGCAGGCTGCCGCGGAAAATGCCGTCACACGGGGGCTTAAAGCCATCGAACAAAAGACTCGTTCCTCCAAAGAGCCTCTTCAGGCCGCACTCGCGGCTGTAGACCCGAAGACAGGCGCACTGATAGCGTTGGTTGGAGGTCGGGATTACGACCGTTTCAACCGGGCCGTGGATGCGAAACGCCAGCCCGGAAGCGCTTTTAAACCCTTCGTTCTGCTTGCGGCTCTTTCGCAACCCCTCAAGGGAACCCGAAACTGGACGCTTTCCACGCTGGTATCCGGCGGACCGATAACCCTCGACACACCGGAAGGGCCATGGACTCCGTCAAATTATGA
The DNA here is from genome assembly GCA_002070455.1 of Deltaproteobacteria bacterium ADurb.Bin151. GTDB lineage: Bacteria > Desulfobacterota > Syntrophia > Syntrophales > Smithellaceae > UBA8904. The sequence continues at coordinate 10,531 of MWDG01000065.1, read as the reverse complement.
AAACAAAGAATACGGAATGATCACCATCAGGAAAATCATCGAAGATTCCGTCAACACGGCCACGGTTCGGCTGGCCAATGACGTCGGCCTTCAGGAAGTACTCAACACCGCGCGCATGGCGGGCATCAATAGCCGACTTCTCCCTGTTCCCTCCATGGTACTGGGAAGCCTCGAAGTCACGCCTGTTGAACTTGCCTATGCTTATGCCACTATAGCCTCAGGCGGTATCCGGTTTGACCCGCTGCCCTTTTATACGGTCATCGCGCCGGACGGCAGTGTTGTCATTGAAAAATCCGTAAAAAGCAAGCGGGTGTTTGATCCCCGCGTTTCCTACCTTGCCGGTCATGCCCTCGAAGGAGTCGTTGCACGGGGTACGGCAAGAGAAGCAAAGTCTCTGAAGGTCGGCTTTCCCGTATCGGGAAAAACCGGAACAACCAACAAGAACCGTGACTCCTGGTTTGTATGTTTTACCCCCGACATTGTAATAGCGGTATGGGTGGGACATGATTCAGGGGCCGACACCGGTCTCACAGGCGCTACCGGTGCGCTGCATATCAGTGCAATGTTTCTTCGGATGTTATACGCACATTCCGGACCGCCTGCTTTCATCCCTCCGGAAGGGATCGAAACGGCATTGATTGATCCGGAGTCCGGTTTTCTGGCAACGGAAGCATGCCCTCAAACCTTTCGGGAATCCTACCTGACGGGAACGGCGCCAAGGGAACCCTGTCCCAATCACCAGGAAAACCCTGTGATGGATGTTGTTCGTGAAAAAGTGCTTGACATAGGCGGATTCTTCCGGAAACTTTTTGACAAAACACAATAAAAAAGGCAGAATTTGCATTGAGTAGTGTTTGACGACTTCTGTCTGAAAAATTGGCTGCATGTATGCCTGCGATGTGGCATCAATTCAAGAACAAGCAGCACAATCATTTTCGGGCATGATTCTCAATGAAGGAACAAATCATAAGAAATCCCTTTAAAATCGAACCTGTCAGTTTTTCCAATAAAATTTTTTCACGCAAAGGATTATCAACATGAGCATCCCTTCTCTTCTTAAGAAAACGGAGCTTCCCTTTGAAGTGGTGATTCTGCTGATTGTGGGTATGGCAATGTTGATTACCGGCACACTGCTCTTTCCGGTATCATCAGGAGCACTTCCTTATTATGAGGACGGTTTATACGGTTTGCTTTTGGTAATGTTTGCGCTTCAAATCGTCACGATGGGAAAAACGCCGTTCGGAGATGTGCGAAGATCAAGACTTATCATTGCCGTTGGTGCCGTGATTTCCGCCGTTGGCATAGTCAACTGTTTCATTCCCGATGTTTTTACCCGTCTTTCACGCATCCTGCTGTTTATCTGCTTTGGTCCCGGAGGCTTCCTTCTCCTTCTGCAGATGTTGTTTGACAAGGACAAATTTCGAACATGGATCAAACACGGAGGCATTTTCCGGCATCTGATCCTTGCATGTTGCCTGGTTTATGGATTATCCATGCTCATTGCACTGCTTTTATGGAATCAGCGAATTCTTTCTACCGAAATGACGGCATTAACTGTTCTGATTTACGGGTCGTCAATCATTTATCTTGCCGGCGTTCTCCGGTTTATCTACCGGAATTATTCCGGAACGGAAAATCCCCGTAAGGAAGACATTGAGCTTTCCAGCGATCAGGCAATGATTCTGATGATGGGTATTTTCATGGTGCTCCTCGGCACGCTGCTGATTCCCGTCAATCTGGGTAAACTCCCGTTTTCCGGAAGCGCCCAGCTTGGACTTCTCATGGTAATTTTTGCCGTTCAGATGCTTGCCTCCGGAAACACCCCGATTGGTGCCTTTCCCCGTTCGCGGTTGATGATTTTACTGGGAATTCTGTTTGCTACGCCGGGCATTGTGTCTTGCATTATTCCGGACATTCTGGTTCCTCTTTTGACAATTGTTGTCGGTGTACTGAATATTCTGGGTGGGTTGATCACGCTGACTAAAATTTTCATTCCATTGCTGCGCCAATCTGATGAAATCAAACACCCCGTTCCCCCGCTGCTGAAAAAACTGTTCTTGGTGCAGTTAACAATGAATCTGCTGACCATCATGTTCGGCACATCAATGCTTGTTCCCCATCTGGTCCCCGGACTGGTCATCGGTGTTATTTTGGCTGCCAATGGATGCGTTCTTTTATATTTACTGCATCTGCTTGTCTTACTGGAAAAACTGCAGCGTGATACATCGATTGACCTGTAAATTCCCCACGCCTCGAATTTTCTGGCCGGGAAAACAGAAAAGGAGCGAAAAAAGTGAATAATTGGTTTGCATTATTTTACGGCAAACAATCAACCACCTCGCGGCAAGCTGCCGAGGTATGCACGAAACATCATTATATCGCAGCGAGCTGCGGAGAATCAACACGCGTCCCGTTTAAACGGGATTGAAAAGGAGAACTTTCATGAAAAACGGAAACGAACTTTTTAGAGACAAGGTATGCGTTGTCACCGGTGCCGGTTCCGGCATCGGTTTGGGAATCACCCGCCAGCTCCTGTTGAGAGGCGCCACCGTTTATATGGTCGGTCGCACAGAGAAAAAAATTCTGGCTGCCGGGGAATCTCTGACCGAATTTGGCGACAAAGTGCACGCTGAACAGCTGAACGTCACCGATGATGACGCTTTCCGGTCTTTCATCGCCCGGGTGGAAAAAACACACCCTGTAGACTATATTTTCAACAACGCCGGCGTGGGCTGGGGCGGATTCTTCGCCACGGAAAGCATTGACAATATCAGGAAAGTCATCGATGCCAACCTGTATGGCGTGATTCATGGCATCCAGGCAGTGCTGCCTTACATGCTGAAACGGGAAAGCGGACATATCGTTAATATTGCCTCGCTGGCTGCGATTGTACCTCTGCCACTCCAAAGTGTTTATGTGGCCAGCAAATGTGCCGTTCGCGGGCTGACCGAATGCCTGCGCTACGAGCTGGCACCCTTCAACATCAAGGTTACGGTAGTCTGCCCGGCCGAGGTTGCCACAGAGATATTCGGCGACCCCAAAAACATACCGCCAGGCGCCATCAGCATCGATCAGGCCGGCATTGAGATTCTCGATGGCATCGAGCAGGGAAAGATTGTGTTACCCATTGTGGACACAGCCCGCAGGATATATCGCGACACCAAAGAGAATCCTGAAGCAAATGAACAATTCCTGCTGCAAATGTTCAACCATACTTTGACGGGCGGCGGCATGACGGTGAAACAATTCCATGACAGGGTCATTGAGCAAATCGGATAAAAATCAAGGAGGATTGCTATGAAAGAGTATTATGAACATAAAACGGCGGCGGTGACCGGTGGCGCTTCCGGAATCGGACTGGCACTGGTGGAAAGCATGCTGGAAATGGGCGCCAGGGCAGTGACGATTTCGGACATCAATGAGGAGAACCTGAACAGGCATGTCGCAAGGTTAAGCGAAAAGTATCCGGGCAGGGTGCAGGGAGTCAAAACCGACGTGACCTCGGAATTCAGCGTCAGGACAATGGTAGACAGGGCGGCCGCATTTGGATCAGGAAACATCGATTTACTTTTCAACAATGCCGGTCTTGGCCTGTCCGGTGCTTTTGAAGAGCAGGACAACGATAAATGGGAAAAGGCTTTCGCCATCAATTTCTACAGTGTAATCTATGGCGTGCGCGCGGCTCTGCCATACATGAAGGCACAAAAAAGCGGACATATCGCCAATACCGCTTCCGGCATTGCTTACGTTCACTTTCCTTATCAGAGTATGTATTCGGCTACCAAGTCGGCAGTGTTGGCTCTGACCACCTCGTTGCGCTATGAATACTGGGATGAAGGCATCCGTTTTTCCACTGTGGTTCCGGGCACCGTTGCGACGGCGATCTGGGGAGGCGGCCCGATCCCCGACTCGGCCATCACACCGGAGCAATCAGCGGCGGGTATCCTCAAAGGTGCGGCTGAAAACAAAAGGGTGATCTTTGTGACCGAAGACGACCGTGAAGGCTGCCTCATCAATGCACTGGGAGCCTATGTGCCCCACATGACTAAGTCGATGGATGAGTACATGCTGGGGGTGGCAAGGGCAAGGAAGGCGGGCTCTTTTTCTGCCATTTAATCTGAATTTGATTAGACGGATATTTTGTTCATGAAGGCAAAAAGGGAAACAAACAACACCGACTGGGAGGAAAGGATGATTTCGCGTATTGACCATGTATCCATAGCGGTAAGAGATCAGAAGAAGGCTGAACATTTTTTTCGTGACATTCTGGGAGCCGTTGACGGTGCCGGGGCAAGCGATCCTGCAACCCGTTTTTTCTGGCAGATCTTTTCTCTTGGTGATCTGTCACGGCTTGAAATTATATCGCCTACGGATGCAGGAAGTTTTCTGGACGGATTTTTGAAAGACAAAGAGGGAGGTGTCCATCATATCACTCTGCAAACAACAGATCTGGTTAAAGCCATGGCCCGTTTGGAAAAGCATGGAATCCCCTTCTTTGGCCACAATGAATATCCAGGGGGTATCTGGAAGGAAATTTTTATTCATCCCCGCCACGCTTTTGGCGTTCTGGTTCAGATCGCCGAGTTTGAAGCAGATGACTGGCTTTCCACGAAGGTAAAATTCCCCCCCGCAATCAGGTGGCAGGTGGACAGGACGGAAAACGGTGCAACCCTGACATTTGCACATCCAGGTGGAGGCAAGGTCTCCTTGAACCTGAACCGGGAAGAGTCGCAAAAACTGGCAAAGTCATTACAGGAGGCTTCTGACTAAAATATTCCTTCTTACACCTGCTGAACATTTCTCCCGGAAATGATCAAAAATTGCTGACGGCAAACGCAACATGTGGTAAAAGATATAACCGATTGCTAATCGGGCTTTGGGAGAATTTTAAAGGAGAAATTGAGCGTGCGCCTTTTCCCTAAAGAAGATAATTTTTTTGATTATTTTGAACAGCTTGCAGGCAAGATTGACGAAGGCAGTCAATTCTTCCTTGAAATGGCCCGAAATCATAACTACTCTGCTGCCAGGGTCTCCCGGCTCAAAGAAATTGAACATGAAGCGGACGGCATTGCCCACAAAACCTACGAAAGAATGCACAAAACCTTCCTGACCCCCCTTGATCGCGAAGACATATACGCATTGGTCAATAAGATGGATGACATCCTGGACCACATTGAAGGGGTCGCCGTACGCCTCCATATGTATAAGGTAAAAAGGCCGTATGATGAAATCATCAAACAGGCGGAAATTCTTTCACTGGCTGTAAGAAAAATAAAAGATGTCGTTCACGGCTTGCGCAATATGAAAAACAGCCAGATGATTCTGGACGGCTGTGTGGAAATCCACACTTTGGAAAACGCGGGAGATGTTCTTTTAAGAACCATCATCACCAACCTTTTCATCCATGAACAAGATGCCATCGAACTGCTCAAATGGAAAGAAATCTTTGAGCGGTTGGAACAAGCCATTGATGTCTGTGAGAGTGTATCCAATATCGTGGGCGGAATTGTTCTGAAACATGCCTGAGTCAGAGGTGCGATGATCCGAGAAAAAGTGTTCGTGAGGAATACAACCATGTCAAAAAATAACAAGAATGGAAAATCCGGAAAGAATAAAATTACAGACAGGGACCGCAAGATGGCCAAAGTCTGCGCCAACTGTCCGGTCTGCAAACATGCCCGCAAAAAGCAGCAGGGCGCAGCATTCTGGTTTGTAAAAAAAATCGAGCAGGACCTTTGCCCATTCTGTAAAGCCTTTGAACGCGTATACGGCCGTAAAGCTCATCAGCCGTTGATGTGATAAATCATACAGATTTCCATAACTGAATTCCAGGGAGGAGTAAAGTGCCATGTTTAAGCGCATGTTGTTTACATTTGCTATTTTGCTTTTTGCCTCAGTGTCTTTCATTAGAGCACATCATTTTCTTTGGTAGAAGAGAGCAAATAAAATGGAAATGACTATCCATAGGAAAAAAGCTTTCGCAGTGGCGGCATTTTTCTTCATCCTGATTCAGGCAATTCCTTTTTTAATCCCTGACAGGACGGAGGGATCCATGCCGGTCAGGAAAACGCTTACCGGTTGTGTTATCGGGGGCCGATTCTTCAGCATCATGACGGATCCTCAAACAGGCAGGCCGGTTAAAGCTTACCCGATACGAATACAGCAGAATTTTGACATTCCTTCTTACGAAGGGAAAACAATATCAGTATCTGGTTCTCTTTTACCCGGCGATCGTTTTATAATAACGAAAGGGGGGTCGCCTGCAGTGATCAGGGATACCTGCGGCAGGGACAACCTTAATATTATAAAAAAGGAACTGATCATGGAGTATCGGGTTTCCGGATATCAAGAGGCGAAGAACAGGAACTTTGACAAAGCCCTGAGGTTAACCAACAAAGCCCTCTATATGGACAAAACTCTTTGTGGAACCTACGTTGATCGTGCCCTAGTCTATTATCTCAAAGGTGATTTTACTTCCGGAGCAAACGACATCAAGACAGTAAAGAATGGCAGATGCAGGGATCGCAAGGATCTTAATTTTCTGATGCTGGAAGAAATAGGAGCAATCCTTGAAAATTCGGGAAGAAAGGCCGATGCCATAAATTTATATAAAATGGGACTCAAGTCATGCCAATCGGAAATGTGCAGAGAGTCAATGAATAAGGCCTTAAGAAAAGCATCAGGCAGTTAACCGCATGCTTTGAGGTCAGTCCTTCTTTTCCCTCAGGGCAATAAAAGCAAGAACCGGTGCGGGAAAACTTTTGCTTCGCATACTATACGTTGTTACACGGGCCTGGGAATTATACATTTTTTTTAATGTGAGGTTGCTTTCGGCCAAAGGGGTGATCCTGCTGTCCCATAACCATCCTTTTTTTAGATAATCAGGCAATGTTACAGAGACGAAAAGTTCAAAATCAGGGTTCATTTTCCAGGTAAATGCCGGATAAAGAAGATATTCAAATCCGCACACAAATGCAGGACCCCCAATATACGATGTATGCCCGTCAACAAATAAACCCTGCTTGTATCGAATGGTGAGCTTATTCTTACCCGGAAGCAACCGTACATGAAAACGAATAACATTCAGTTTCCCGGCCCCCGGAAATACCTCGCTCAAATTTTCAATATTTCGCGCAACTCTGATAAATTCCGGGGCAGTCATGTGGATAAGAGAGAGACTCCTTGACATCTTTTTTCCTGATTTTATATAGTCAAGATCAATAAAATACTGTTCATATCGACGTTTGTTCCATTGATGCCGATGTTCGGTAATCCTGGCAAGAAATTCCTGTTCTGCTTTGTTGTCTTCTACAAACCCGAATAAAATCGATTTTTCATTCAACAGCACAATTACGTCAGATACGCTGATCCCGAGGAACTGCAATGGTATTTCAATGGCAGTTTTCGACTGGTTTTCTATAATATAATTGACATCCATATCTATTTTCTTTTGCAGGGATGCACTGTCAAGTTCAATCATGGGAAAAGCAACCCTGATATCTTCCCGGAATAATTTGAGGTGGTCTGACGTTTTTACCTGTTTGATGTTTCCGCTGAAATGATGGTCTTTATGGATGCGGGAAACATTGGCATAAGCATAACCACAGAGAATAAAGAAAATAACATGAAACAAAATAATTTTTTTCATTTGATGGCTTTCTTTACAGGTATGAACTGACCATCAACCCATTTATAATGGATTGTAAAATATTTGCCGGCGATATTATCATAATACTTATGGTTTAATAATCCATTCCTGACGCGGATCAGATCAGTCGAATTTTGTTTTTTCGCCCGGGAGATAAAGAAACCATCGGCATCTCTTATGGGGACAGGGACAATCACTCCATCGGGTTTAACCGTAAAGATTTTATAATAGTTGCCATTACATGATCCATATTGGCCAATGTTAAAGTCAGTTTGCCCATCCATATTATAATCATTGAAAACAAGGGAAAATTCCGGTGTCCAGAAACTCAAGGGGCCGGGTTTTTTTTCATGGGGAAACATTAATTGATTGAGAGACTGCCTGGACAGCACCTTATTGTCCCTTTTTACCTGAATGGAAAAATAGCCTTCCCATTTTTCACCGTTCCCGCACCAGGGTTCATTATCGATATAACGTTCTCCCTGTTCAAAGAGTATCTCTATTTTCCAGTTCCGATCATGATGATTTCTGTCAAACCGGGATTCGGAAATCAAGATAGATTGCCAGGAATGGGGATCAGACCAAACCAGATTTGTCATGAAAACCGAAATCATAGCGAAAGAAACCAACACAACAGTCAGGAATCTGATCACCTTTTTGAACCCACGCTCACCGGTTCGGCTAAAAATTTTTCTTAACATTGTCGAAATACTTTTTTTATGATATTTTTTAAAGAGTCTCCTTCATTTCACAGTAAAGCGTCCGGTCGCTTTCCTGCTGCTCTTCCCATAGATGAGATTGGTGATTAACCGGTACTCTCCGGGAGGCAATCCGTTTGGTATTTTGAATTGGAAAGAGGAAACATGATTCCCGTTCCCTTTTTCCAACACTTTTCTTGAAAGCTCCATATTGATCGCTTTCCCCGAAACAACGATTACTTCCGTAAACCTGATTTTACCGGTTTTTTCCGCAGAAATGGAATAGTTCAATTGTCGGTTGAGTGTCTCCCCGGCAGAAACGGCAGATGGACTGATTGAAAGTTTTTTAACAAAAATCCTGTCCTTTTGAACAACTGGCGGGAGAACAGGAGGAGCAACGGGGTCGGGTTTCGGGGCAGGCGCTGGACATCCCGCAAGGCCAACAGCCAATAAAATGCAGCCAGCAGTCAACATCCGTCGTAAAGAAACCTTCATTCTTTTAACCTTGCCAGATTTCTGCATGATTTCCCCTCACTTTTCGACAATGAAAATAATATCATTCAACTGGCTGACTCCCTTGAATGTCCTGACAATCTCAAGGGCCTTCTGCTGATCCTTTACACTTTGCACAACCCCTTTCAGCGTCACGACTGCTGCATCATTCACCTGGGCGGTCACCCCGTCAATCCCTGCCTCTCTCAAAGCCCTGTTGATCTGGCCTTCAAGTCTGGGCAAGTCAATCTCCGGGGCTGGGACCGCATTTTCCGGCGGCGGCTGTAATGGTTGATCACCGGGCGCAACAACCGCACTCTCCGGGACTGTCCCCGGTGTTTCACCCGCCGGCACAGCAACCGTGCTTTCCGGGAGCGGCTTCGCGGTTGGGTCGACAGAAGTTCTTGGAAACAGCCAGTAGACAGCAATCGCAACCACACAAAGCACAGCAAGCGGAACCGCCAGATACAACCAGTTACGATGTGTTTCTGCTTCCTTTGCATTTGTTTTTAGTATTTCTGTTTCCTGGCCGGTCGTCGTCTGGTCGGCAAACTTTTCCGTCACCCCGGCCTCCGGTTGCATAACGGCCTGTTCCAGAGGATCAAGGGGGGTTGCATCATTTTTGCAGAACCTGGCACCTGCCGGATTCCGGACGCCACATTTCGGGCATACCCTTTCACTCAGGCTTTCTTGTTCAGCAACCGGTTCCATCCCGGGTTCCAATTCAGTCACTTCATTTTCTGCCTCAGCCTTCACCTGTTCTGCTGCCTTTTCCTCCACCCCGGGTTCCGATGTCAGAGAGGCGTCAGCCGCTTGATCGAGAGGGCTGCCGTCATTTCTGCAGAATTGAGCGCCCGCCGGATTTGAAGCTCCGCACGTCGGGCAGATCTTCTCTCCCTGGTTTTCCTGCATAGATTCCTGTTTTGCAACAAGCGGCTCTGGTTCTGGAAATTTCCAGCCGTCAACCCGGCAAAATTTGGCTTCGAGGGGGTTTTCCGCTCCGCATTGCAGGCATTTCTTGATACCAGGATTACCGCCCGTCTTTTCTCCGGTTTCCTTCCCGCATGCCGGACAAAAAACCGCGACGTCGGGTATTGACGCATTGCAATTATTGCAGATCATTGAGTTCTCACTTTCCTATAATTACTGCGCGTTTAACATGCTTGTCCATGACCAGTTGATCAGTGAACGCATTCCTTCTCGATCCACCCCTCTGATAACCAGATCACCGCTTACACGGTCGTTTGTGATCAGGCAGAAAGCATCATTACGTGCCGCAAAATTTATCGAGGGATATCCTGACACGCCTTCCGCCAATACCTGGATGATAAAAAACCGGTCGTATGCGTTGAGGAGCAAAAAGAGTTCCTCTCCTTTAGTCTCAAGCACGATAAGAGGATCTTCTTTCCCGATCAGCCTCACAAAACCCTGCGTAAAAAGTTCTCCGACAATCGCCGCGAGGCTTTCCTTGCTATCCAGAAAAGATTCCAGATGGGACAGCGTAACAAACGCAGCCGCCTGGTCTATGGCGGACAGTTCACGGCAAAGAATGTTGATGGCAACCAGCACTTTGAGGGACTCTTTCCTGATCGTCGTCAACGACGTGTTTTCATTTACGATGGATTGTTCAAGCCTGGTCGCAATCCTTGCGATAAAAACACGGGGGCTCACTTCCCTGGAAATGCTTACCCCG
>MWDG01000064.1 GCA_002070455.1 Deltaproteobacteria bacterium ADurb.Bin151 | reverse complement strand
GAACTGAAGCGGCGGGGCGGTGGCTGGGGCGTCTGCGGCATCTGCTCGGGCCATGCCCAGGGCGATGCAATGCTGATCCGTGTGGATAAGCGGTAACAGTTTTTCCATTCGGTGCACGGTGGAGAAAACCTTTCCTAGACGTTGATCTGATCCAGCAGCTTTATGAAATTTCTCTTGGCTTTATATTTCATCCGAAGCTCGGCGAGATAGGTTGCAAACACTTTGCTCTCTCCCAAACGAAGCATCAAGGATTGAATTTTTTTAATCAGTTTCACCGCTTCTGCATACGCCTGATTATTTGTTTGCTCGATTGTTGGGTTGACATATTTCCTGTATACTCCTACAGCGTCCAAAGGATGATCCTGTTCACGCAATGCCGCCAATTTCATCCAAATGCTTTGTGTGCATCCTCCCAGATTGGCCGCCTGCCATGCCCCTTGAGGATTTTTTTCCCACAGCAGAATCTCCACCATAGTGGAATAACCCGGATCATAAGTCCAGCGGTCGATTTTTGATCCCTGTTTGGTGAGGCGCTTTTCCAAATACCTCATGGCTTTTTCCCGCCAAATCAGCCATTGCCCGGTTTTTTCAGCGTGTTTTTTTAATTTTTGATACTTAGCCAGACAAAGACTATCCGTAAAATTTGTCCAGATTAACTCCACAGCCTCTTCATGGCGTTTGCGGCGGTGGTATTCATCTGCCAGAAATTCGCGCAGACGAAAATCCGTTTTGGATGGAAATGCCTTAATCCCGGCTTCAGCCCATTTGAGGGCCTTATCTTTATTGCCGGCCTTTTGGTAAATTTCAGCAATCTGGAGATAATGATAGGCATAAGATAAGTCCCGTTTTTTGATGTCCACCAGTTCTTCAATATCTCCGGACATCTCCGCCAGCGTCTCTTTGATTTCGATCAGATTAAGCGCCATATTGGAATCAGGCCGGCGCAGATCTGGTTTCGATACAGCAGAAGCGAGTTTCTCCCAGGCTTGATCGGCAAGACGACGGTAAATTGCTAATCCCTCTTTTCCCAGGAGTGCCGAGTATGTTTTAGCCGATTGAGAAAAGACATCCCCTCCGCTGTTGAGTTCCAGGTCAAAAAGATGCGCAGCCAGTTTCTCCGGATCCGGTTTTGCTTTCTCACAGGACTTCAGATGCAGTTCATGCAAGCGATACATGACGTCTCCCATGCCGCCGTCCGAGTCATCTATGTAATTGAGGGCCTCAGCTGCCTGTTGAAGTGCATACTCGGCAAGTTCCACCACTTCTGTGGCGTAAGGTCCGTCGAGCAATTCCCCGACAGAATCGATCACATCATCGATGCCGCGGATATATTGATATGTCTGACGGTAAGACACGAAATCGTCGATCTCAAAAGCATTGCGAATCGCCCGTTTCCAGTTTGCGATGTCAAAACCGCCCGATTGGGCTTGTGAAACTTTAAAATACAGATTTTTCCAAAGGAGTTCGTTCTCTAGGACCTGTTCCATCAGCATCTCCACCAGCAGAGACTTGTCCAGAGTATGCAAATAACTTTCAACATCTGTGAGATTCACAATAGCCGTGGCCTTTGTATTTTTAGAATCCCTGGAATCGATCCAGGCTAAAGCAGTCGCGACGCAATGCTTGCAGAATTCGCCTTCGGCGCCCATCGGGCAAGTGCAGGAATAATGAAAATCATCACCGGCATCAATATCTATTTTAATGGAGTATGTTCGCCCCCCTTTTACTTTGGCGATGATTGCGCCGTCATATACGGCCAGATCACGGACCAGACCGTGCTCGTAGTAATCCCTGCCCCTTTCCAGCGACCGATGTGGTGCCAGGGAACAAATAGTCTTTTCATTCAAAGCCTGTTTCATTCGCACTATCCTGTCATCATTAAAAAATTGGGTGCCGGAAGCACGGCGCAGTTATCCGGAAATATTTCCACCCGGTGACAATTCCGCACAACCTGGAAATAAGGTATGGATAGCTGCCTGCTGAAATAAAGACCGGTTTTGGCAATATTGCAATCGGATTCCTTGGCGTCAAAAAGTGCCAAAGGTTTATTGTTTTTGACGACAACAAAATCGATCTCCTGTTTTTCCTTATTTCTGATATGCATGATTTCAAATGTCCCCAGACCGGTTTCGGTGAGTCTTGCGGCCATTTTGACCATGCTGATCGCAACCAGATTTTCAAAACGTGCACCTGTATCTTGCACATTTGTCCAATCGTAGAAATACAGTTTGTTTTCCTTCCTGATCGAACGGATGATATTTTTGTGCCAAGGGCGCAGAGTAAAAACCATATAGATCGCCTTGAGCATATCCAGCCAGCGGGTGACGGTTGCATGATGAAGGTCTTCACGAATAGCGTTGATGCTAAGCAAAGAGCCGACTCTTGCAGGCAGAATTTCAATAAGATGCTCAATGCCCTTAATATCTGATATGCGGGATAAATCGCGGATGTCTTCCCGTGTCAACAGTGTTTTGTACTGCGCGTTCCAGCGGTGATAAAAACGAGGTGACCTTCTCAGTAAAGGCTCGGGAAAACCGCTGAAAGCCAGGAGATCACTAAGTGCTGCATCGGCGTCAGGATGCTTGATCCCTCTTGCTATATCCACCAGGGTTTCCACGGTCCGCAACGGGGCATCGTTCATCAGGATATGAGAAAAATCATTCACCGCTTCAGGCAAGCCTGCGGGCAACATCTCATAAGAAAAATAACGGCCGATCAGTGAATCACCTGTTTTTCGATACCATCCTAGGCGGGCACTTCCCGTAACTAGCAGCGTTATTTTATCTTTGGAAGTATCATAAAAACCTTTGAGGATATTGCGCCAGTTCCTGTGTTTATGAATTTCATCAAACACGATCGGCAAAGGCTTTTTGACATTTTTGGAATCAATGATGTTTTTAAAGAAAAACGGATTCCTCTTATATTCTCTGGCCACGGCCGGATCATCCCAATTGAAATACAGAGCCTCCTCTCCCTGCGAGGCTAGCCAGTTTCGGGCAAAAGTCGTCTTGCCCACCTGGCGGGGCCCTGTCAGGAAGATCATTTTACCTGCGTTCATTTCCGGATCAAACAGATATTTTGAAAGTAATCTTTCCATGTGGCCAATTTACACCACAATGTAAATAAGTCAAGACTAAAATTCACATATATGTAAAAAAGTCGTCGTCATTATCCGGCTTTACAAGATCCATGAAATCTGTTTAAAAGTAAAAGTGACTGATATTATGTTGTATGATTTTTAACTTTTTTTAGTTACATTCCCGCTAGTCAACGATATTTATGATAACTACCCTGTTTACGATTTTTGCTTCTTCCTTTATCATTGCACTTTCCGGTGCTTTGATGCCGGGACCTCTTCTAACCGCGACCATCAGCGAAAGTTCTGAGCGCGGTTTTATTGCCGGGCCAATGATGATCGCCGGACATGCCATTTTGGAACTGGGGCTGGTCATTGCGCTTTTGGCAGGCATGGCTCCTTTTTTTCAGCAGCCGTTTGTTTTTGTGGCAAGCGCGCTGGGTGGGGCGGTCATTCTCCTGTGGATGGCTTTCGGAATGTTCCGTGGGCTTCCGTCGCTTACCCTTAACCGGGAAGTCAGGCAAAAACGATTGAGCCATCCGGTGGCAAGCGGCATCTTCATGAGCGTATCGAATCCATACTGGATTATCTGGTGGGCAACGATTGGCCTTGGGTATATCCTTTATTCATGGCAGTTTGGCATCTGGGGTATCGTTTTTTTCTTTACCGGACACATCCTGGCCGATCTGGCCTGGTATTCCTTCATATCCGGAGCCGTGGCGGGGGGCAGGCATTTCCTGACAGACCGCCGCTACCGCGGCTTGATTGCCTGCTGCGCTGTTTTTCTGATTGCGTTTGCAGTTTATTTTGCCTACGCAGGTTTTTCCAAACTGCAGACGATTATCTCATAGTTGTGTTTTTATCAGAACGGGCCGTAAAACCCTGCTCTTTAGGTCGGGGATATAAGGCTTCCGCTTGTCGTTTATTTGCTTGACATAATAGAACGTTCGTTCTATGGTTATTTAGGCAAGCAATGAAAACGATTCACAAGGCATATCGGTTTCGACTGAAGCCGGACGTTGAGCAGGGACGGCAATTTGCCCGGATTGCCGGGGTCTGCCGTCTTGTCTGGAACCTGTGCCTTGAACAGCGCAAGGTCGTCTATTCTTCCCTCCGTATAACCCTGAATTCATATAGCCAGCTTCCGGACGTTACCATTCTCCGGGGGGAATATGACTGGATACGGGAAATTCCCTCACAGGTGCTTCAGCAGAAAGTCCGTGACCTGGACATTGCCTACAAAAACTTCTTTGAAGGCCGGGCTGCTTTCCCGGAACAGAAGAAGAAAGGCAAGTCCGTTGATTCCTTCCGCTTCCCGCAGGGATTCAAGATCGACAACCGGCACATCTTTCTTCCGAAGATCGGCTGGGTCGGATTCTTCAAAAGCCAGGACATCAAGGGTAAGCCCAAACACATGACGGTGTCCCGAAACGGGAAGCACTGGTTCGTGTCCGTCTGCTGCGAGATTGAAATAGCTAACGCTGTTCCCAAGAGCAAAGCTGCTGGCATCGACATGGGGATCGCCAAGCTGTGCGCCCTGTCCGACGGCACGGTCATTGAAAATCCGGCTTGCTTTAAACAGTACAAAAGAAAACTGGCGAAGCTGCAAAGGCAGTTGGCCAGGAAAGTAAAGTTCTCGAAGAACTTCTACAAAGCGAAAGCGAAGATCACCGCTCTGCACATCAGGATTGCCGACACCCGCAGGGATTTCATCCACAAGGAGACCACCACGATTGCCAAAAACCAAGGCCTGGTTGTCCTGGAGGATCTGCGGATCAAAAATATGAGCAGGTCGGCGAAGGGCAGTATTGACAGCCCCGGTAAAGACGTCAAACAGAAGTCCGGCTTAAACCGGAGCATCCTGGACGCCGGGTGGGGCGAGTTCCGCCGCCAGCTTGAATACAAGGTGGACTGGGCTGGCGGGATACTGATTGCTGTCGATTCGAAGAACACATCCCGGAGATGTCCGGTGTGCGGTCACACGGCAAAAGAAAACCGGCTCACGCAGGCGGACTTCGTCTGTGTGGCCTGCGGCCATGCCGGTGACGCGGATATCACCGCGGCGGTAAACATTTTAAGGGCGGGGCACGCCCGGTTAGCCTGTGGAGAGACTGGCGCAGTCAGGCCGCTCGGTGAAGCAGGAACCCTCAAGGCAGCCTAGCTGTTTTGGGAATCCCCTTCCATCAGGTCGGGGAGGATGTCAACAGGCTTAAAATTTCCTCATTCGACGGGATGTCCGCCATCGAATGACCATAATGCACGAAGCGAACCGTTGCATTTTTGTCAATCAGCATCTGCGCCGGAAGCCGTCCGAGTTTGAATAGTTTCACTTCCTGTCCGTACAGTTTCAACACACGATGTTCCGGATCGGGCAAACCGATAAACGGTAGATTCTCTTTTGCCCAGTACTCGCGGAAAGCTTCCGCCTTTTCCGGTCCGGCAACAAGAATTTCCGTACCGAGAGATACAAACTGCTCATAGTCCCGGCGCAACTGCGCCATGTGCGCACGGCAGAACGGTCAGAAAAAACCCCTGTTGAAAACCACCAGAACATTCTTTTGCCCGGTAAAATCGGCAAGGCTGATGGTTTTTCCATTAAAATCGTTTAGGGTAAAATCCGGAGCTTTAGCATTCAGCTCAACCCTCGGCATAAGCAATCCTTTGTTATCGTAATAATATATAATAAATTGCCATAGTTTCATAAATCCGTCAATCATTGATTGCATAAAGCAGAGTCGGTAAATGCATTCCCGCAAAAAAAGATTGACATATGTTGCATTAAATTATATTGTACAAAACATAATTTAATGCAATTAAAGGTAAATTTATCGACAAGGGAGAAAATGATGAATAAAAACAACGAAAAACAGAATGGGGCAAACGAGGACATTTGCAAATCATTTCGTTTTATGTGGGACAACTTCCCTCATCCGGTATTGCTCGTGCAGAAAAACCGTACCATTATTGACGCCAACGAGAAAGCACGACGTCTGGGTGTTATTGCGGGAATCAGATGCCGCGACATTTCCCCTTATCCGGATAAATGTAAAAATTCTTGTCTGGCAGACCAAGCCATTTCCACAGGGAATCCCCAGAGGATCATTCATCAGGAGAAAAACAATCTGTACGCAACCTACTGGGTGCCCCTGCATTCTGTGGAAAACGGCCTGTATCTTCATTTTGTCATGGATGTTCCCTTGCAATAGATATCATGCCGGGCTGTGGCGAATGAACGTTCGTCCCGCAGCCTTGCAATATAATAAGAAGCTTTTAAACAAATATAATAAGGAGGTAAAAATGATCAGTAAAAAATTGGTTGTGCTGGTATTAATGTTCTCTGTTTTATTGGCCTGTTCTTCGCTGGACGTTAAGAAAACTTCAGATGCGCAGGACAGAACCGGCTATGATTTCACACTGCCTGACCAAAACGGCAAGATGGTCAAACTCAGTGAGGTCATGAAGGACTACCGTGGAGCGGTCATCGCCTTTTACCCAAAAGACGACAGCAAAAATTGAACGCCGGAATTTGTTGAGTTTCAACAAAACATAGCAAAGTTTGAAGCGCGAAAAATCAAAGTGATCGGGATCAGCAGGGACTCAGCTAAATCCCACAGCGATTTTATCGCAAAGCACGGTCTTTCGGGAATAACACTTTTGACGGACGAAAAAGGCGAGGTTGCCAAGCTCTATGGCGCGGACCACAAACTGCTGCCTATTGCAAAGCGGGTCTATATCATTATGGACAAACAACGCAATATCGTTTACAGAAAAGATACAGGATTTGCTCTCCTTGAAAATCAGACCCAGACTCTGATCGGGGAAATAGACAGCAACATTAAATGATAACGGGACTTTATGAAAGAAGATGAATTTCTGAAACTGGATAACCAGCTATGCTTTGTGCTGTATGCCGCCTCGCGTGTCTTGACAAAGCTGTACGGCCCTTTTTTGGAAAAGCTCAACATTACTTATCCCCAGTACCTCGTGATGCTGGTGCTGTGGGAACATGAAACGCTGAGCGTAGGCGACATCGGAAGGCTTTTGTACCTTGATTCCGGAACGCTGACCCCCTTGCTCAAACGACTGGAGTCGGCAGGATTGATCACCCGGAAACGTCTGCCTGAAGATGAACGGAAAGTGATGGCGGCGCTTACGCCAAAGGGAAAAGCCATGAAACAAAAGGCGGCAAGCGTACCCCTGGAGCTTTTCTGCAAGAGCGGTTTGACGGTCGAGGAATTTCAGTCCATTAAAAATGATGTGACGAAGCTTCTTGAACGAATGAATGAGGACTTGCATAAAACAGATCATTGCAAGGACCCGGGATAAGAAACATTTTAAATCATCAGCCGATGGTTTGAGCCTCTGTTGCTTTCGGCAGGGGCTCAAACGTGGCTCTCACCTCTCCGGGAATGGAGCGCAAAGATCCTTTTTGGGCGTCCACGAAAACCCAGTTGGTTTCTCCCTCCGCCAGCAGAACCATGTCTGACAGGCGCAGGATTTTGTACTTGCGCAACGACTGGACGCGGCGGAAATCGGCAACCCAGGTTTCCACCACGATCCTGTCGCCTGCATAGGCGGGCTTGAAATATTCAATTTTGTGCGTTCGCACCACCCAGGTGGCGCCGGCAGATTCTGTCGCTTGCGTGCACCCGACCGTTTCGGAATGCTTCATCGCGGCATCCTGCATCCACCGCAGGTATTCAACATTATTCACATGACCGTTTTGATCTTCCGCCTCGACAGGCACGGTGAATTCATAACGATAGATCTTCTGCATCAATAGGACCGGTAAAAATATTTTTTATATATTCTTTGCGGCTTTCTCAATGGCTTTCCGGATTACATCCAGTCTTTCGCTGCTCATTTTCACGGAAATTCCCATCACCAGCGTCCGCCCCAGAATATCCTCCGCATGGGGAATGGTTTCCCGCAGATACTCTACCTTGCCCTTGTAAAGCGGATCGGTAAACGGATGCTTTTTGGAATTGGCCGTCGAAAACGCCAGGAAATGCTCCCAGTTGGGAACATAGTGCCACAGGTTATTTTTGTAGCAGGTCGTGTCCACACCTTCGGCGGCCAGCAGTTTCTGGAATTTGAGCGCAATCTGCTCTTCAGGGAAGTTGAATGCCAGAAAAGTCGCGGAATCTCCCCCGGGGTCCTGCTTGGCGCGAAATCCCACGCCGGGTATGGCGGCAAGCGCATCCATAATAACTTTCTTGTTTTTCTTCTGCTCGCTAATGAGGTAATCCAGCTTCCTCAACTGCGCCAGCCCTAAAGCACCCTGAAGTTCATTCATCCGGTAATTGAATCCGAGAATGGTTCTGCCTTCGAGCGCGCGGCCAACATTTGGATTATGATCGTGACCGTGATCCGAGTACCATTCCGAACGCAGGTATAGATCGCGGTTGTTGGTGATCACCATTCCGCCCTCGCCGGTCGTCACCGTTTTAACATAGTCAAAACTGAAGGTTCCCATGTCACCGAAGCCACCAAGCTTTTTGCCCTTAAAGCTGGCGCCGCATCCCTGGGCATTGTCTTCCAAGACCAGCAGGTTATTTTTACGGGCGACCTCGACAATCCGGTCAATATTGGCCGCCAGTCCGCACATGTGGACGGGAATTACGGCCTTGGTATGGGGCGTCTTCTTCTTTTCAATTTCATCGGGATCCAGGTTCAGCGTGTCGTCGATATCCACCATGATCGGAATTGCGCCGACTTCCAGCACTGCTTCGTAAGTAGCCAAAAAAGTAAAGGCAGGCACCAGCACATCGTCCCCGCGACCGACATCCAGCGCCTCCAGGGCGACTTTCAGCGCTGAGGAACCGGACGTAACTCCCAGCGCGTAGCCGACACCGCAATATTTGGCAAAATCCTCTTCAAATTGCCGGACCTTGTAGACACCCTTTCTTTCCTTGTCAAACCCGTATCGCATCAGGATGCCGGTTTCCAGCACATCCATGACTTCCTTGATTTCTTCCTTGCCGATCAGTTCCGCTCCTGCCATATTCATCTGTCCTTTCTTATTTAAAAAGCCTGCGCGTAAATCGCAATCATTTCCTCTTTCGTCATTTTGCGCGGATTGTTCTCCAGCGGCCGTGCAACGGTCATGGCCACATCCGCCAGCGACGGAAAATCTTCCTCCTTCACGCCAAAATCCCGTATCGAGGAAGTGATCCCGCAATCATCGATCAATGCTTCAACCGCATCCACGGCAAGGTAAGCGGCTTCACGCAGCGGCAGCCCTTCCACACATTCTCCCATCGCCTCGGCAACATCGGCAAATTTCTCCAGCGCGCCGGGCAGATTATACGCCATAACCGGCGCCAGCAGAATTGTATTGGCCAAGCCGTGACCAACACCAAACTTCCCTCCCAGAGGATAAGACAGGGAATGAACGGCGGTGACTCCCGCGTTGGCCAGGCCGATGCCCGCATACAGGCTGCCCAGCAGCATTCTTTCCCGGGCGGCGATGTTTTTGCCGTCGTGCACGCAGGTGCGCAAATTCTCGGCAATCAGCGCGATGGCCTCGAGTGAGAACATTTCGCTGAGCGGCGAAGCGTTGATTGACGTGTAGGATTCGATCGCGTGACACAAAGCGTCCAGACCGGTGTGCGCCGTCGGCTCCGGCGGCAGGCTGAGCGTAAGCTCCGGATCCAGAAGCGCCAGATCGGGATAAAGATGCGGGCTGTTCATTCCTTCTTTCTTCTTGAGGTTCTTGCGAATAAAAACCGCTGTGAAGGTCACTTCGCTTCCGGTGCCCGCCGTGGTGGGAATCATGATTTTGGGCAGACCCGGTTTCGGGACTTTGTTCAGGCCCAGGTAATCCACCGCAGCGCCTTTGTTGGTGGCAATCACGGCAATGGCCTTGGCCACATCCATGGCGGAACCGCCGCCGATGCCGATCACGCTGTCACATTTATTTTTCAGGCACAGCGCCGCACCTTCATCCGCCAGTTCGATCCGGGGTTCCGGTTCCACTTGATCGAACACAGTGAACTTGATGCCTTCGGATACCAGAATACTGGCGATTTTTTCATGCAATCCGGTTTTCGCCAGATTTTTATCGATAACCACCAGCGGATTTTTTGCGTGATGTTCGTTAAGATGTCCGGCAAGGGTCAGAAGCGATCCGTTGCCGAAAACAATTTTTTTGGCGCCGGTAAATGAAAAAATTTTTCTCATAATAAACGACCTCCATCGTTACGGATTTAAGGTTTGGTTACTCTTTGTATTTCAAGGTTTTTCTTTCACGCCAAATCAGGCCTAAAGTCAAGTTCTTTTGTGTCTTGCATACCACTCTATCTGTCGGCAGATCCCGCGGATGATCTTCACTTCACGCGACAGCAGGCCGGAGCGGGCAAAAAAGCGGCGAAGGTCCAGCATCCAGTATTCCGGGTTTTCCGGATTTAAAAATCCGATTTCAGACAGCAGATCTTTGATTTGCCGGTACATGCCTTCCGTCTCTGACGATAAAGCCAGTTTGGGAGAAACCTCCGCCGCGCCTGCTGCGGAAGGCAATGCGACAAAAATCTCATAGCATAAAATCATGGCCGCCTGGGAAAGATTCAGCGAGGTAAATTCCCGCGATGTCGGAATGGTTACCACACTGTGGCAGAGGCGCAGCTGCTCATTGGCAAGGCCCGTGTCTTCCGGTCCGAACAAAAGCGCGATCTTGTTGTTTTGCGAAAGAGAGGCGACATTCTGCGCCGCAGCACGCGGAGTTACAAACGGCCCTCTGGCCCTTCCAAGGCGCGCGGTTGTGCCCACAATATAATTGAACCCGCCCAGCGCCTCCTCGATCGAAGGCTCATAAACGATCCGGTCTAAAACATCTGCTGCAAGATGTGTGGAGCGCTGCTCCATCTCCTCGCGATCAAATTCCTTTGAACCAACCACAACGATTCCGGTGATTCCCATATTTTTGGCCGCCCGCGCCACTGAACCGATATTGCCGGCATACTTGGGTTTGTATAAAACAATGCTGATGTTTTTTGTTTTTGCTTTCAACGGCAAGAAACACCCCCTCCAAATCGTGGGGGCTATATAAAACTGTCCCAAAAGAAATGCACGAAGAATTTACGATGGGCAGCGGAACCCATCTTCAACAGAACTCTATGGAACCGAAGCTTGCCGGATCGTGAAAATTCCGCTCCCGCAGCGGCGCCCAGGAAAGCCAGTGGGGGTGGGAGGTTTCATTGCCGCATTTATAGAAATTGGCCCGCCAAATTTGCCCCGCGGCGGCGCAGGGCGGCCCGGCGTATTTTTCCAAAACGGCAAAGGGAATTGAAAATTCCAGATGCCAGACGATGGGCTCTGGAATTTCCGGATCGACCAATCCTGCCAGGCTGGAAAAACGCCGGATTTGACGGTCATCAGCGGGTGTGAGCGGTTGAAATTCCTGCAGGATGCCGTTTGCCCGTGTCGGGTTGGTCACATAGGAAGCCAGAAGCGCGCCGCCGCAATTGAACTCAAAATTAAAGTAGCCTCCGTCAACTTTGGGCTGCACAAAAAACTCCACACAGCTGTCTTTCCAGACCTCGCTTTGAAACAAGGTATGAATCGAGCGCACATGCTGATCTTCCACACGGAAGATGCCATAAATATTTGTGTCATCATACAGCAGTTTACAAAAAGTCCCGGGGTGATGAGGGCTTCCTTCAGGCCGGCGACAATCCACGGAGAGAGGTAAAACCGAACTCCAGACGGCCCCGTTCCATCTCCCCTGCGTTTCGGGGAGTTGCCGGGTGAAGAATATTCTGTAGGATGGTTGGTTCATGACATTTATCATTTGCGGCCGTGCATGATTTTTGTTAATTCAACATTTATGAATCCGG
>MWDG01000063.1 GCA_002070455.1 Deltaproteobacteria bacterium ADurb.Bin151 | reverse complement strand
CTGGATGGAGTGCTGCGCAAAATCACAACCCCAGACGGCAATGTTTGTCTTGAGGTTATATAACGGTTTGAAAAAAGGAAACCCCATGATGTGGTCCCAGTGTGCGTGCGTGAGAAGCAGCGTGAAATCACGATATCCCTCAGCAAGTAAAGCATTGCCCGCTTCACGAATTCCTGAACCGGCATCAACTAACAGAACATCATTACCGCTGTTGCGAATTTCCAGGCAGGTTGTGTTTCCGCCATAACGCAGATAATGATTCCCCGAGGTCGGTATGGATCCCCTCGCCCCCCAGCATCGTATGATCATAGCGCGTCCTTTTGCCTATAATCATACAGAATTTTTATTTTTTATCAAGTACGATATAAAGCTTGCTATTGCATGAATAATTATTATTTTAGGCAGAAATAATGCATTCAAGGAGGTTTCTTGTGAAAACAATCAAAATTAAAGGCATGAGCTGCCAGCATTGTGTCATGGCAGTTGCCAGAGCGCTCAATGCTATTGATGGAATCGAAAACGTCCAGGTGGATTTGAAAACCGAAACGGCCTCTTATGACGAGACCCGGCCCTTAGACATGGAGCTGATTAAGGATGCAATTAAAAAAGCGGGGTACGACGTTGCCGGATAAAGTGCAGATCCATATTCAGGGAATGACGTGTGCCGCCTGCGTACGGCGCGTGGAAAACGCGCTCAAAGAAGTGGAAGGCGTCGTGGATGTCAGTGTCAACCTGGCAACCGCGAGGGCCACCGTCAGCCACCTTCCCCGCTGGGGAGGCGTTTCCTCACTGGCTAAAGCTGTATCCGAACAGGGCTATGAATTTCTTGGAGAGCTCAAAGACGAGTCAGACGACCCCGTCGAAAAGGCCCGAGCACGGGAGCTGAAAGAACTGACCATAAAAGTGATCTGCGGCGCGGTGCTAAGCGTAATCATTTTTTTGGGTTCCATGCAGCACTGGTTTGTTTTCCTGCACGGTATTCCCCGTCAGGCCATGCTTTTTACCCTCTTTGTACTGACGGCACCCGCCGTGTTTTGGGTGGGCAGCCGTTTTTTTGCAGGTGCCCTCAAAGCGGCTAAGCAAAAGACGTCCGACATGAATACACTGGTTGCCGTCGGCGCTTTTTCCGCCTATGCCTACTCTGCGGCGGCAACCTTCTTCCCCCGTTTCTTTGAAAGCGCGGGCGTTGCGCCGCATGTTTATTATGACGGCGCGGCAATG
The DNA here is from genome assembly GCA_002070455.1 of Deltaproteobacteria bacterium ADurb.Bin151. Classification (GTDB taxonomy): domain Bacteria; phylum Desulfobacterota; class Syntrophia; order Syntrophales; family Smithellaceae; genus UBA8904. The sequence goes on along the minus strand of MWDG01000063.1, from coordinate 10,806 downwards.
ATCATCACCCTGATCCTGCTGGGCAGGCTCTTGGAAGCAAGGGCGACGGGGAAAACGTCCGGCGCAATAAAAAAACTGATCGGCCTTAAACCCAAAACCGCCCATGTATTGCGCGATGGCTCTGAAGTCGAAATGCCTGTAGAAAGCATACAGATCGGCGATGAGATCCTGGTAAAACCCGGAGAAAAAGTCCCCGTGGACGGCACGGTGCTGACCGGGCAATCAACTCTGGACGAATCCATGCTGACCGGTGAAAGCATGCCGGTATCCAAACAACCAGGGCAGAAGGTGTTTGCAGCCACCATCAACCAAACAGGCAGTTTCACCATGCAGGCAACCGGTGTGGGGTCAGACACCATGCTGGCTCATATTATCCGCATGGTGGAAGAAGCGCAGGGATCCAAAGCACCCATCCAGCGTATCGCAGACAAAGTCGCATCCATATTTGTTCCGGTTGTTTTCTGCATTGCCGCCGTCACTTTTGCCATCTGGTACTTTCTTCCGGAAAGCGGCAGCTTCAGCCGGGCCTTGATTAATTTCGTTTCGGTGCTCGTCATTGCCTGTCCCTGCGCCCTGGGGCTGGCCACGCCGACCGCAATCATGGTGGGCACCGGCCTCGGCGCACAAAGCGGCATTCTTATCAAAGGCGGTGAGGCTCTGGAAAAAATCCATGAGCTCTCCGTTATCGTATTTGACAAAACCGGTACGCTGACACGGGGCGAACCGGAAGTGTCCCGCATTGTGACCGCCGATGGATCCGATGAAAAGCAGGTCCTGTCCGTGGCCGCGGCGCTCGAAAAATCATCGGAACACCCGCTGGCAAAGGCCATTTTAAAAAAGGCCGCAGACGACCGGATTTCTGTGGCCAGAACAGAAAATTTTCTGGCCCTGTCCGGCATGGGCGCCAGGGCATCTGTTGACGGTACAACGTGTTTGATCGGCAATCGATTTCTCATGAACGACCAGGGTGTCTCCGTTGACATCATGAATAAGACGGCTGAGGAACTGGCCCAGGAAGGAAAGACCGTTGTTTATGTCGCTCGCAACAAGAAAGTGATCGGCCTGATCGCACTGGCGGATGTGCCGAAGGCATCTGCAAAGCAGGCGGTGCAGAGACTGAAGCACAGGGGATTAAAAGTGGCAATGGTGACGGGCGATAATGCGGGCACAGCAGAAGGCATTGCATCTTTGCTCGGCATCAAACAAGTGATGGCGGAAGTTCTGCCCGGAAACAAGGCAGATGAGATAAGAAATCTGCAGAAAAAAGGTGAAGTCGTTGCCATGGTTGGCGACGGCATTAACGATGCGCCTGCCCTTGCAGCGGCTGATGTGGGCATTGCCATCGGCACGGGAACCGATGTGGCAATTGAAGCCGCCGACATCACCTTGATCCGGGATGATTTGACCAGTGTGCCGGAAGCGATTTCTTTGTCCGCTTCGACCATGCGGGTGATTAAACAAAATCTATTCTGGGCATTTATTTACAATATCATTGGAATTCCGATCGCCGCCGGTGTTCTCTATCCTTTTTCCGGCATCCTGCTGAACCCGGAATTCGCCGCCGCGGCAATGGCTTTCAGCTCTGTCTCTGTTGTTAGTAATTCATTGAGGTTGAAAAGGGTCTGGAAAAACAAGAAAGAACGGACGGCAGTTTAATGTCTGTTCTCCGGTATACATCATCCTGGCACTCAACACATACCGTTTATCTGTTCAGCGATTCAAAAAAGTCATGCTGAAAATGTTGCTGTCGCCTTCCCGGCGATAATCCACCCGATCCGCCATCTTCCGAATGAGGAACACACCCATGCCGCCGATCTTGCGGTCGGCCAGGTCGGATTGCATATCCGGATCTGCCAGGGAAAGAGGATCGAAAGAGATACCTTGATCACGGATTTCGATCGTGATGGCCGGTTCATCCGAACCCAGGCAGGCCACTTCGACTTCTCCCTCTTTATGGGTGTAGCCATGAACAAACACATTGACCAGTGCCTCTTCCGCAACCAGTTCAATCCGTTGCAGATGCTTCTCGGAAAATCCTCTTTTTTTCGCCTCGTTCCGAATGAAAGCAAGCAGTTCGTGCAGACTTTCTATCCGGGCAGGCATCTTTTTCATCAGCATAACGGGTGATATCGGCACAAAACTACCGCATGGAATCCTGGGCCGCTCCCAGGGTATCAAATGCGGGAATCAGGGCAATAAATCCCGAAATGGTAAAGACGTCTTTTACGTTGTCCCGAAGTCTTGTCATGCACAGTTTTCCATCTCGGACTTTCATTTTTTTCGCAGTGGAAAGAAACGTTCGCAATCCGGCGCTGCTGATATAATCCAACCCTTCCAGGTCGAAGATCAATTTCTTTCCCGTTCCTTCAAACCACTGGTTAAGCTGCTGCTCCAGCTCCGGGACGGTTACGGCGTCCAGCCTGCCCTTGATTGCAAAAATGGCTATATCCGTTTCATTGGTAACAGCGATTTCCATATACATGCTCCTTTTTTTATGACTCCACCAGAAAAGTCATGAATAGATTTATTATAGGAAGAACCGGTTTGCCTGTCAATGAATTTTAACAGGCGGGTAAGGCTTCTTTGGCAGGCACAGAAACAAAGGCGGATCACCTTGAGCGCTCTCTCTGCCGGGTTGGAATTATCATTCAGGGCACACTCATTCTTCAGCTTCCATCCCGCTTTAATTCGACAATGAATTATGCTATAGAATTGAAAATATCTTGAACCCCGGGAGAATGATTACGCATGATTTATAATGAAGAATTTGAAACCCTGCCCCACGAAGCCCTTGAAGCACTTCAGCTCAAAAGGATACGGCAGGTGGTGCATCGGGTTTATCATACCGTAGGATTTTACAAAAAGGCCTTCGACAAAGCGGGAGTGTCTCCTGAAAGCCTGAAAACGTTTGACGACCTCAAAAGGTTTCCCATGACCACCAAGCAGGATCTGCGGGACAATTACCCGTTTGGATTGTTTGCCGCACCGATGAGCAACGTCGTGCGTTTACATGCCTCGTCGGGCACAACCGGAGCATCCACCGTTGTCGGCTACACCCGGCAGGACATTGAAACCTGGGCGGAATTAATGGGCCGCTGCTTTGTGGCTGCCGGCCTCACCAAAAACGACATCATTCACAACGCATACGGCTACGGCCTGTTCACAGGGGGCCTGGGCGCTCATTACGGGGCGGAAAAAATCGGCGCAAGCGTGGTCCCGATGTCCGGCGGCAACACGAAGCGTCAGATTATGATTTTGCAGGACTTCGGGCCGACGGCTATCTGCTGCACGCCATCCTACGCGCTCAACCTCGCCGAACAGGGAACAGCGATGGGAGTTGACATGCGGAAACTGGCGCTTCGGGTAGGGATTTTCGGTGCGGAACCCTGGACGGAAAAAATGCGTGACGAAATCGAAAAAGCACTGAACATCAAAGCTTTCAATATATACGGTCTGTCCGAGATCATGGGGCCGGGCGTAGCGATGGAATGTGACGAAGTGCGCGATGGCATGCACATTTTTGAAGATCATTTCCTGGTGGAAACCATCGATCCGAAAACCGGCGAAACACTTCCGGACGGCTCGGAAGGCGAGCTTGTCTTCACCACGCTGACCAAAGAAGCTTTTCCACTGATCCGCTACCGTACCCGCGACATCTGCCGTATTGATCCCACTCCCTGCCGTTGTGGACGGACGCACCGCCGCATGGGACGCGTCCTGGGACGCAGCGACGACATGCTCATTATTCGCGGCGTAAATGTTTTTCCTTCACAAATAGAAGCCGTGCTGGTGGGCATTGAAGGCCTCGAACCGCATTATCAATTGATTGTGGATCGCGAAGGATCTCTGGACACGCTGGAAGTACAGGTGGAATTGTCCGAAAAACAGTTCGCCGGCGCGGATGAAATCAAGACCCTGCAAAAGCTGGAAAACCAGCTGCGCAAAGACATGAAAGACTATCTGGGCATCACCGCCAAAATCAAACTGGTCGAGCCCAAAACCATTCAGCGTTCGGAAGGGAAAAGCAGCCGGGTAGTCGACAAACGGAAACTCTAGCAACGTTTTTCGGAAGTAATAGGGATGCACGAAGCCGTTAGCAGAAAGAGGAGAGTAATTTTATGGGAAGGATAAATCGTTTGTTGTTGCTGATTGCCCTTGCGGCAATGTTTGCCTGTGGATGCAACAGTGGATCCGGGAAAGAGGCATCAACGCTCCCCTCGTCACAGGCCGAGGTGCCGCGTTTCACCGTGTCGGTCCAGCTATCACCCAAAGCTTCGGCAAAACTGAAAAAAATGAAAGAGACGATCATTGTTTCGGCAAGCTTATTTGGATATCCCACCAGGGCTGCACAAAGCAAGGCAGAATGCAGTGGTGAGATCGGTCTGGGATCTGTTGATAAAGAAATGGACGAACCGGGTGTTGCCATATTTGAAGGTTCAACCTACGACAAATCCAAACTTTCCCTCATCGAAAATCAGAAGCCGCTTTTGTTAATCAATGTCTTTTCAGGCCGCAAGTCTTCTGAAGACAACCTCCTTGACTGCAGTGTCTTTCAGGACTCTGTTGATCGTGCGGTGAAAGACGGAATTCGCATTGATTGCAAGCTCATAGGAGAATAGCCGCAGAGCCCCTGCAGACACACATCAAATCTGGTGGTCGGACCGTTTCAGGAATATTCGGTAATTTCCCCGATAACAGCATTCCAATATCAGGGAGAACAAAGGGGTGGCAGGCCGTGATCCCTGCGTAACTGCTGGATTTTCAGGACTCCTTCCAGTGCGTCTGATCTTGCCTTGTCCATGTTAGGGTATTGAGGACTTTCCTGAACGATCTTTGGATAAATGGATGCAGCCAGGGTCTTGTCCCCCATTTCTTCCGCCGCCATGGCCTGAAGAAGGAGAGTATAAGCTCGCTGTGTCGAATCCTTTGACTCCCCGAAAGCTTTTTTGGCCACTTCGATTGCCCGCCGGTGATTACAGTCTGCAAGAAGCAGAGTGGCCTCGTAGTTTCTTTTCCCGATCCTTGCTTCCAGTTCGTCAAGTTCTCTTTGTCTTGTGGACAGGTCTTTTATCTGACCTTTTTGCATCTCTTTGTCTTCATTTTCTTCAATCACGCCGGCAACCACTCCCGTGGCGCTGGATATGGCACTGGAGGTCGCTCCTGTGATGCCCCCTTGAATGGCCCCGACGGGTCCTCCCGTTACAAGACCACTGACGGCACCCGCCGCTGCAGCCCCGACAACCGCTACCAGGTTGGCCTTACCGACTTTCTTACTGACCTGGGAATTAGCTGCACAACCGGTGAGGGAAAGAAAAATGATCAGAATGACGGCAGCAGCCGGAATCTTCAACAAATTTCTGCACGGGCTCAACATGAATCGCTCCTTTATCGTTTGGTGATCATTTGCTCTCTTGGATCAATTCCACATATTTCAAAATGAATGCCACGGCCCCGTCAACGCCTGTTTTGCTAATGTCAAGCGTCATGTCATACTGCCTCGCATCGGTCCATTCCCTACCCGTAAATTTCTGGTTGTAATGAGCCCTTTCCTCGTCATTGCGGGCGATCATTTTCCCGGCAGCATCTTCTGACACTTCATAAAGTTTCTGAACGCGGCTTTTACGAAAGGATATTCCACCGTGCAGAAACAGGCTGATGTGATTCGGGTGGTCGCTAAGAACATAAGAACCGCACCGCCCGATAATGACCGCCGAACGACCCTCCGCAATGCGTCTGATGATCTCACTTTCTGTCTTGAACAGCTCCTGGTCTGACGGAGTCAAGGTGCGCGGCTGGACATACGTGTCCGGAGCAACCGCATACGACCGCAGGAAGGATTGCCAGAAGGAAAGAGTTTTCTCTTCGCGCGTTTTCACGTCCTCTTCCAGCACCGAAAGCTGCCTGGCCGCCTGACCGATAATTTCACGGTCTGCGTAAAAAATATTCAGGTTCTTTGCCAGTTGCTGACCCACATATGCCCCTCCGCAACCGAGCTGGCGGCTGATGGTTATGACAAAAGGTAAAGAATGATTCATTTTCATGCCTCCCTTCTCCTTCTTTTGATTCTCGTTCACAACGATTCCTCCCTTTTCAATTACAACCCTCCACCGGCATCTATTTCGGTGAGGCCCCTCTTCCATGGAGAAAATAGTAAAGCGGGACCGTTGCCAGGATCACAACCATCATCATGAGATACAATCCGCGATATCCCGTAAACGGCACCAGGGAACCAAGAATGTAAGGCCCTATACCAAACCCCAAATCCACAAAAATAAAAAAAGTTGCCGTGGCCAGACCCAGCCGATGAGGTGGAACATCTTTAATGGATATGGCCTGGGCACAGGAGATGAAGTTTCCATAACCCAAACCGATGAGCGATCCCGCCAGAAGCAGCATGAATCCATTGATCGCCTGACTGAATAAAAGCATGCCGGCCGCATAAATGATCAGGCAGGGGTAGGCAACAAAATTGGCCCCCCGAACATCGAATAATCGACCGGAGACGGGCCTGGAAACAAAAACGGTGACCGCATAGACAAGAAAGTAGAAGCTGGCGGCTTCCTGCAGTTGAATTTCCCTGGAGTATAAGGACACAAACGTCAGCACTCCGGAATAACTGAAACCAATGATGAAGATGACCATGGAAATCGGCACGGCTTTCATTTCCAGAAAATTTGACAAACGGGAAGGGCTCTCGGATTTTACCTGCTCCTGTAAAGATAATTTGCAGGCTGCCTCGTCAACAAGAAATGACAGGATAAAACTGCCGGTTGCCAGGACCGACGTTAGCGTAAAAATCATCTTAAAATCCGTTCCGTGAATCAACAGCATTCCTACAAAAGGGCCTGATGCCACCGACAGGATCGCCCCCATGCTGTAAAAGCCGATACCTTCCCCGCGCCTGCTTCCGGGGATAATCTGGGCGACAATGGTCCCCGTTGCAGTGCTCGCCATACCAAAGATTATTCCATGGAGCAGTCTGACGAGGATCAGTAATGGCAAATTGACTGCGGCAAAATACAACGCGGATGTAATAATAAAAAGGATCGTGCTGAATTTCAGTATTTTCGCGCTGCCCGCCGCTTCAATGATACGCCCTGTACCCAGTCGGCCGATCAGAGCCCCGATAATAAAAATGCCTGCGACGAGTCCCGCTGTTTTGGTTGAAGCCTGGAATTTATTCACGGCATAAGAAGCAATCGTGACCATTAACAGAAAGTGCGTTGAAAACACTAAAAAATTGATCACCGAGACGGTGACAAAATCTCTCGTCCATAGTCTTTCTGGTTTCATGCCGGGTTCCTTCTGTGACTGCCTGCTGCTAAACGAGTATAAGGAGACAGGTTTTTGAAGTCAATCAAATACAGTGAATAAGTTTGAACGTTTGAGTGCTGTTTATTTTACATATTTTGCCACATTGCTCATCTTTTTCACCAAACGTTTGCATATCATGATTTGCGTCCATTTCCTTGACATTAAGAGGCGACAGGATTAACATAATTAAGGTAGTTTTAGATTGCAGAATGTTTGGATAACAGAAAATATTTTCATCTTTGAAAAATTTCAGAGGCTAGAAGGACGATCATGAAGAAAAACAGAAGATTTCTGAAGGCGGCAAGTATTATCGTAACTGTTTTATTGCTGTTTACCGGATGCGCAACCGCACCGCTGGGGCCAACGGTTCAGGTGATGCCCTCTCCCGGAAAACCGTTTGCAAAATTTCAGACAGAGTCGGAAGAGTGCCAAGCCTGGGCATTTCAGCAAATGGGCGGCCAGGAAGCCGTGGACAGGATCAACGCGAATGCCGTTTTATATGGTATTATTGGAGGAGCGATTGGGGCCGGCATCGGTGCTCTCTCAGGCGCGTCATGGGGATACGGACCCAGAAGTACGAGAAGGTATGCGGCACATGGAGCCGCAATGGGTGCAGGTATCGGAACAGCTGCCGGTGCCGCCCAGGGGGCCGCTGCGTCAGCTTACTCCAGCCAGCAGCTTCAAATGATTTACGACGATGCTTACGTACAGTGCATGTACTCGAAAGGGAATCAGGTGCCCGGTTCGGTGCCCAACTATGAGCGGGAACATTATCCGCAGGAATATTATGACTACAATGATTGATGCGGCCGCCTCGACTGCACAAAGTTGAGCGTAAACGGTTCGGAATCAATCAATTTTTATCGCAGAAGACTGACGTTAAACGCGGCGAACGATTATTTCGTCTTGTTATATTTGGTGATTTCCGAAATCAGTTCGCTTCGGTCAAAGTAGACTTCATTGCGCCTGATTTTTCCTTTATTGTCGAATTGCACAAAGCAAACGCCAATGCATTCCACGACTTTCCGGTCGACAGGGATTCTGGCCAGCCATTTGTTCAGAAACCCATCTTCCATGGGAATCGGTTCGATCTGCGTCCATACCCAATCCGGATTCTGGGAAAGAAGCTTTTTGAAGTACGAGAGAAGTTCTGTTTTCCCTCTCACGCCAGACGGAATTGCCGGATCAAGGTAAAAACAGTCGTCCGAATAAAAATCGGCCAGTTTTTCGGGATCGTTGCCGGTCCAGGCAGGCAGCCATCTTGATGCGAATTCCCTTGCTTGCTCTTTGTTCATTTTTCACCTTTATGGACTGCTTATGACAATTCATCCGGGAAGAGAAATTTTGCCAACAATCTTTTATGAGAAACACAATATCAAAGATTGTCTGTGATCCCTTTAAGCAGCCGGAGCGGATTTTTTTCCGCTCCGGCTGCTTACCCTTTTATGGTTTTCCTGCCTTTAAGCAGGGGCGCATGAACTACATGAAACTTTCTTCGGGGATATCAATAGCGCTGCGGTCGCCGAACTTCATCGATTTGAGATATCCGAAGATATCGGGAACATGATTCATGATATAGAACCGGGCCGTGGCAATTTTGCCCTTGTAGAAATCTGCGTCGATTTCGCCCTTCTCTTTGATCTTTGCCGCCGCCAGAAGCGCCTGGTCTAAAAGCAGCATGCCGCAGTAAACTCTCGCGCCTGCATGCATGGTCCGGGTGGCAAAAAGCTGTTTCATCTGCTTGTCACCCTTCGTCCAGGCGTCATTCAGGTTGACGATCTCCTTGAAAGCCGTCATGGCTTCCGCCATCATCGCGAATTCCATCGCAAATTCGTCCGTCTTCCTGCCGGTGACGAAATCGTCGATTTCCGCCACCCACTTTTTGAACGGTGCGCCGTCTTTCATGGTGAACTTGCGGCCGGTATAATCCTGCGCCTGGATGAAGTTGGTACCTTCCCAGATTCCGTAAATCACAACATCCCGGTACAGTTCCGCCGGGGCATACTCCTCCGTGAAACCGTAGCCGCCGAGGCACTGTATGGCGTCGCCGGTGGCGAGCCTCGCCATATCGGATGTATAGGCCTTGCACATGGGGTTGTTGATCGCAAACATATCGTCATAATATTCCCGCTCTTCGGGCGTGGCGGCGTCTACGGCCAGGTCGCGGTAGAGGTAGGACTTGTAAATGAGTGCCCGGCAGGCCTCCAGAATGGACTTCTGGGACAACAGCATGCGGCGAACATCTTCATGTTCGATGATCCGGACGCTGGGGCCCTTGGGGTTGGTGGAATGTTTGCTCTGCACGCGCAGCTTGGTATAATCCAGAGCGGCGTAATAGGCGGCGCCGATGCATCCCAGGGAGAACAGGCCCGTATTCAGGCGTTCCTCGTTCATATACGCAAACATCTGCCTCATGCCGATACCGCGTCCGTCTTTCACTTCCGCTTCTCCCACCATCCAGCCGTAGCAGTTATCGTTCTCACCCATGGAGAGGGTAGCGGTTGTCGAACCGTGAATGCCCAGCTTGTGTTCGATGCCCATGGTGGTGACGTCATTCCAGGCGCCCATGGAGCCATCGTCGTTGACCCAGAACTTGGGTACAATGAAGAGGGAGATGCCGGCGGTGCCTTCTTTGGCATTGGGTGTCTTGGCCAGCATCAGGTGGATGATATTTTCCGCCAGATCATGGTCTCCCGAAGAGATGAAACATTTTGTGCCTGTGAGCTTATACTTGCCGGGGACATCCGTGGGAACGGCGCGGCTCTTCACCGCGCCGACCTCAGAGCCTGCACCCGGTTCGGTAAGCCCCATGGTTCCGCCCCATTCACCTGTCCTCAGTTTGGGGATGAACAGGTCCTGCTGTTTTTTGGTAGCAAATTCATGAAGCACGGTGATCGCACCCTGCGTCAGACACCAGAACATGACGATCGACGGCGACGCAGCAGACTGCATTTCCAGAATCGGAGCGTACCAGCACAGTGGTATTTTACCTTCACCGCGGTAACCAAACTGGGGGCCCAGCTCCGCATCCATAACGGTTTTATAAACATTCTTGAAAGAATCAGGGGTAACAACCGCATGTTCATTGCCGCCCACAAATTTCGCGCCGGGTTCATCGGCATCTTTGTTGGCAGGACACATCACGTCGCGGCATACTTTGAAGTTCACATCGAGGAAACTATCAATGTCGTCAATCCCGTAGTATTCTTTATAAGCATCAAGACTCAGGAGCTTATCTATGCCAAGCCATTCCTTAATCTGGAACGTGATGTCCCGAGTTTGATACAACCAATTACTGTGTGCCATATTCAATTCCTCCCGTTTATAATTTAAGGATTATTTCCCCTTAAAAACTGCGTTACGGCGTTCGATGAAAGATAGCAGGCCTTCCTTCATATCTTCGCTTCTCATGATCCGGGCCACATCCTGAAAGATATCCTGCCTGGCCGCCTTTTCTCCCTGCAGCTCCGCCGTACGGCTGTTTTTCAGGAT
>MWDG01000062.1 GCA_002070455.1 Deltaproteobacteria bacterium ADurb.Bin151 | reverse complement strand
ACTTTCGGCATCGCGCCCATGTCGCGGACGGTGGTTACGCCATGCTTGATCTGTTGAACGTAATTTCTTTTCAGTTGGTGCATCGTGGTCAGAAAACCCGAAGGATTAAAAACGGATTCACCGGGCATGGTTGCATGGCAGTGCCCATCAATCAAACCGGGAATGACGAATTTATTTTTTAAATCCAGCACCATGTCGCCTTCCCGCGGGGAGGGGATCTGATCATTCATTGCTTCAATATAACCGTTACGGACGACAATTGTCCGGTCATGAAGAATCACACCGCGGACAACGTCAACGACTTCTCCGTGAATGATATAAAGTGCCTTACTTTTGGCGACGCCCGAAGGTTGATATTTGGGAAGGGATGAACAGCCGCTGAGAGCTGGCGTTTCCATCACTAAAGCGGATGCCGTTGCCGTCTGCAACAATTGCCTTCTGGTCATATTGTGGAAAACGTGATCCATCGTTAACCGTCTCCGTTTCATGTAAGCTGAATTCGAGGATATTATGGATCGCATTTTATTGAGAAAACGAAATATTGCAAGAATATAATAAACCGCATTTTAAAAATAATGACACTACTGTCCGGTTAAAATTACAGTAATATGAAGATTCCTCTTATAATACAGAGGCATATGGCAGTTTTATGGTGTCCTCGACTTCAATTTTTCCAGAAAATGGGATTCAATATATTCAACCAGTTACAAGTAAATTTTAACTGTTTTTAGCTTATTCCGGACAGTAGTGAAATAATGAATAAATTTGTATGCATTCCTGGTTTGTCTGTTGTATTATAGATAAAATAATCAAATTTATGAAAACCGAGGTGAGGATATGTCATTATCAGAAAGCAAGCCATGGTTGAAATTTTACGATTATGTCCCCGAGAGCATCGATTATCCGAAAATCAGCATGTATGAATGCGTGAGAAAAACCGCGGAGGAATATCCCGAGGAAATCGCATACGATTTCATGGGAACCTGCAGGACTTACAAAAATTTCATAACGGATATTGACCAGTTCGCCCGGGCGCTTTATGGAATCGGACTAAGAAAAGGTGATACCATCACCATATCGATGCCCACATCCCCCCAGGGAGTTATCGCCTTTTATGCCGCAAATAAAATCGGCGTGATCGCAAGCATGATCCACCCTTTATCGACCCAGAGCGAAATTGAATTTTACGTGACAAAAAGTAAAAGCCGCATGGTCCTTACCATCGATATTTTTTATGATAAATTGGTTGCCGTTCAGAAAACCACGGGTTTCAATAAACTGATTATCGCCAAAATACCCGACTATCTCCCGCCCCTTTTGAGTGTCCTTTACTGGCTCAAGCAGGGAAGGAAGAATCCGAAGGTCGCAGATACGGACAAAGTGATTTTGATGTCAACCATGATGAAAACGAAATATCCTGACCATCCCCGGATCGATGTCAAAACGGAAGAGCTGGCCGTAATTCTATACAGCGGGGGAACGACCGGCAAGCCGAAAGGGATCATGCTTTCCAACTACAACTTTATCGCTGAAGGGCAAATGGTTGCGCAATGGGGCGGCATCGACAGAAAGTATCCAAAGATGCTGGCCGTGCTCCCGATCTTCCACGGATTCGGGCTTGGAGTCTGTGTCAACGCGGTATTGATGGCCGGCGGCAGATGCATCATGGTTCCGATATTTGAGCCGAACAATGTTGCTGCACTGATCAAAAAGAAAGAGCCCAATTACCTGATCGGCCCTCCTACGCTCTATGCCGCTCTGAATAAAAATGAAAATTTCCGGAAAGCAAATCTTGATTGTTTCAAAGCAGCCTTCAGCGGTGCGGATACCCTTCCCAGTAAGGTCAAGCAGGAATTTGAGAGTATTGTCAAGGCTAGGGGAGGGAAGGTGAAACTCCTCGAAGGATACGGATTGACGGAAGCGGTGACGGCGATCATGGCAATGCCGCTGAATGAATATCGTGAAAACAGCATCGGTGTTCCTTTCCCCGATATGCGCGCGAAGATTGTCAGAAAAGGGACGATAGAGGAAGCAAACCCCGGAGAAGAGGGAGAAATATGCGTTGAAGGTCCGGCTGTTATGATGGGATATCTCGACGAGCCCGAAGAGACGGCAAAAACAATCAGAAAACACACCGACGGACGGTCATGGCTCCATACCGGAGATATCGGGTCTATGGACCAGGACGGTTTCTTCTATTTCAAATTAAGAGAAAAACGCATGATCAAATCCTCCGGAATGAATGTCTATCCGGCACAGGTTGAAGAACAGATCAACACCCATCCCGATGTGGCCGAAGTCTGTGTCATCGGAGTGCCGGATATTCAGCAGGTGGAAAAGGTAAAGGCATTCGTCGTGCTGAAAGACCCTTCAAAAGCCTGTCAGGAGATGGAACAGGAGCTGATTAAGCACGCCCAGAAAGATTTGATAAAGTGGAGCTGCCCCAGAGAGGTGGAGTTCGTAAAAGAACTGCCAAAAACCCTGGTCGGAAAAATCGCATACAAAGTCCTTGAAGAAGAAGAAATCAAAAAATTAAAAGCGGAAGGAAAATTTTCAGGCTGAGAAGGCGACATGAAAAAGCATTATGAAAGCCTGCTTCTGGATTCAGACGGCCTGCGGCAGGGCGACGTGCGTCTGTCCTGGCTGGGCACGGCCGGCACATTCATCTCGGACGGGGAAACAGGCATCCTGATAGACCCCTATGTCAGCCGATTTCGCATAAGCGCCGTCGCGTTCCGTTTTCCACTAAAGCCCGACCGCACGCTCATACGAAATTGGGTGGAAAAACTCGGCAGGGGAAAAATCAATGCCGTCATCGTAAGCCACAGCCACTTTGATCATGTCGCAGACGCCCCTTATTTTGCAATCGAGACAGACGCCCCCCTTATCGGCACGGAAAGCACCATCAACGTGGGCAGGGGAACGGGGATTGATGAAAGCAAGCTTCTTCCTGTGAAGCCGGGGCAAACCATGCAGTTCGGTAACTTCACCGTAAAGTTTATTGAAAGTGTCCACGGCCCCGCATTGCTGGGCCGTATTCCTTTTCCCGGAACGATCGATGAGCCTCTCATCCCGCCTGCAGCCGCGGGGAAATATCGTTTGGGCGGTGTTTTCGCATTGCTGATCACACACCCTGCAGGAATCATTCTCCATCATGGAAGCGCCGGTTTCAAACCGGGCATGTACGACGGTATCGCCGCAGATGTTCTGCTTCTGGGGATCAGCGGAAGGGGAAACACCGATCAGTATCTGGAAAACGTTGCATTACAATCGAGGGCAAAACTCGTGGTCCCCATTCACGTGGACAATTTTTTCAAACCTCTTGAGGACGGCATGGCATTTCTCCCCACGGTAAAATTCGGCGAATTTTGCCGCAAGGCTGAGAAATACCGGGCTATATTCATGATCCGGACGTTGCCTTTCTGTAAGGAAATCAAAATTTTACCCTTGAATCCTTCCCCGGCGACGAACGCCAATATGCGCTAGAAATTTGCCGTCCTGATCCTTTTTTTCCGTTACGCTATTTTACCGTTAAATAAATATCGCTCAAATGATGAAGCAGGTCATGAAACTCCTGATGCTTTCCTGTTCCGATCCGGGCGGTTTCAATTTTCTCAAAACCATCAAACAACTCTTCCTGGGCTTTTTCCGACAGCCGATCATCGGCCATGGCAAAAAGAATGTTATTTTCTTTATCGATGTGATCAGTAAGAAGTTCGATATAATCCCTTGCGTTTTGCGCAATCGCTGAAGTGGCTGTTGCATCATTCATTTTATAGCGTTCAAATGCTTCCGTCATCACACGGATGTATTTTCGCCCCATTTCATGCTCAAAAAGCATCACGGCAATCGGCCCGTCCTGTGGAATGCCGACATGCGTCAGCGCAGGAAATAAAAGCTCTTCTTCTTTGCCGTGATGGCATTTATCGACAAAAACTTTGAGGAATTCAAGGATGCTTTCAAAATGGCCGTTTTCCAGACGGCCATCGGCCTGCAACTGCCGACTGATTTCACCTAAAATACGAAGCATCAACAGGACACCCTCGTGCTCGTCCTTTAACTGCCGGGTTGCTTTCATGACGATCTCCTATAAACTCAAGTAAGTTGTCCGTTCTAAATTGGTTTCCATGGTCCACATGGAAACCATACAGCCGGTTACACGAAACACGATCAGTGCATTTTCACCCTGCTCCCCCATCAACGGCTTTAGCCAGGGCCTGGCTTCAAGGATTTCTTTTTTCAAAACCTCATCCGTCAATATTTCAGCGGTACCGGCAACCCTAACCTGTATATCCGGACTGTTGAAGCACACTTCGATCTTGTTGTTTTGCTGCAGCTGGGAATAAAGGGCCTTGAAAGCTCCCGTGTGAAAAACAATACCCTTTTCATCTGCGCGGTACATGAACATGCCGCGCACACGCGGCTGATCTCCTTCTATCGTGGCCAGATGGCAGCCGGGATTTGCGTTCAGAAAATCTAATATTTCGTCGCGATTCATTTTTTATCTTTCTCCATTTTCAAAAGTTCAATCCTGTTTCTCATGGCCCGGGCCTTGTCTGTATCCCCGCTTTCCAGATAAAAGGCATGCAGTTTTTCCAGATAGGCCAAAAGCGGTCTGCGCCAGCCACTGGCAGAAGCCGTATCAATAGCTGTCTGCAAAATATTTTCATCATAAGGCAAATGTTTTACCCAGACACCTGCAGCTACCAGCCGGGACACGGGATCGATTATGGCGGAAATTTCATGGGCGGCAAGCGCCACATCCTTTCGCTGGGCGGCTTTCAGCAAGCCGCTGTAACGGGCTGGCAGCGCGCTTGCGTTAACGGCAGCAAAATTTCCCTGTAGAAAACGACAGTAGGCCATGTCGGCCTCATCGGGTTCCAACCGCTCTATTTTACGAAACTCGCTGTCGTCAAAACGCTCGAGCGAAGCCGTGTGCAGGGCGTATTTGGTCAGGTAGGCAACGGCTAATAGCCGCAAGTCGTTTCCCGCCGCTATTTCTCTTGTGGCTTTCACAAAATGAGGCTCCGAGGAAAGTTCTTTCCCCTTGAGGAAACTGTTGGTATATTCGTCCAGATACCTGGCACCTTTCTCCTTCCATTCGGGCACCGGCATAAGTGATCCGCAGGCACATATCAATAATACAAACATTACTGGCAGCAGTTTTTTCATGGCACCCTGAACTCCGGATTTTTTTTCGTCCCGATCAGCCCATCAAGTTTCTTGGCTACATGATCAATGGATTTCACTGCGTCATCAATATCGGAACGAAGAATGTGCAGATCTTTCATTCCTTCCGACGCGTCGGTACTGATGCTGTTAATATTGTCAACGGTTTTATCCAGTTTTTTCAACTTGATGACCAGATCCTTGAGGATCATGTTTATTTGTGGAAGGGCGCCGTTCTCACCGTAGATTTCCCTGTCCGTTTTATCCGCCATCTTATCGATTTTAACCAGCACGCGGTCGATATTGGCTGTAATGTCTTTTAGTTTTTTCAGGGATTCATTGAGTGCCTTGACGCTTTCCTGATCGGACACAGCCATTTCCACCAACGATTTTTTAGAGGCAAAATTAGAAGTGATTTTCTCGGCATTACCCAGCACACGGTGAAAATCTCCCTTTGGATCGGAAAGATTACGCGTAATAATCTGAATATTTTCAGCTATTTCCGTAACTCTATCCAGGACTGGTTCAATTTTCGCAATCGCATCATTAATATCATTGACCGTGAGGACTTCCGGTATCTTGCGGGGATTCAACGGAGGACTTTTCAAATTTTCTGTGTTGACCATAATTCTGGCGGACCCGATCAGGGGACGATACAACACAAAAGAACTGTCCGCTCGAACCCACTTCACATGGCGGTCAGGAACTTTAATATGGATTAAAACAACTCCCTCATCGTTTAGTTCCAGTGAATGTACATTTCCGATATTGAATCCAGAAAAAACAACCGGCATACCTTCCGTAAAACCTTCACCGGATTTGGATGAAAGGGTGAAGGTGTGGATCCTCTCCAGGACACCCTTGCTGATGGCAAGATAAAGCAACGCAATCACTACGATAAATGCTGTAACACCAATAAAAAGACCCACTTTATATTCGCGGCTCATGGTCATAAATCACCATACTTTTCCTGCATCCATTGATAGTCATAAATATGACAGCTTACGTACAATTCATCAATGGTTTTCAGCATGGATGTAACCATTTGAATATCATTCAAATGGGGAATCAGCTCAAAGGGCTTAACTATCAGAATCATGGCGGCCCGAACCATGGCGGCCCGAAGCAGCATAACCCCGAATCGCTCTTCAGACGTCAACACCGGATTACGTTTATACGCAATGTGCTCAAGACCTATTTTCCCAAGGCAATCTACAGCGAGGCGCCAGGCTTCCTGTCTGGGCATATTATCATGATATTTTTTAATCAGGGCTATATTCATATACACTTCCTGATTGGAAATTAACGGAACATCCACCCAAACCGGTGCCGCCTGAAGGGGAAATTCCCGCATAAACCGGTCTACTGACTGATTGATTGCCTGATCACTTTCAAAAAAATTTAATACAATTTTGTTAATAATGACAGCACCTCGATAATCAGAATCGCAGCAAAAACATTCACCATCCCTCTGGAGACGGCAACGGGGATACTGGTAAGTTCATGCGATGCCCGCAAACCGAACCGTATAGGAATCAACGTGATAAAAAAACCATAAATCGCACATTTGAAAAACATGATGATTATATCAGAAAAACGTGTCGAATCTAATAGCATATTCATATAAACATCTTGATTCATGCCGAAAATCAGTTTGGCAAAAAGAATCCCGCTGATCAGTAATACGATAGAAAAAAGGCTGCTCAATAATACGATGGAGATGATGCCATTGAGGACCCTGGGCGCAAGAAGATAATCGATAATGTCGATCCGGAAAGTTTCCAGGGTTTTCATTTCACGGTTCACTTTCATCACCGCCATTTCCGTATTGATCGCTGAGGCCGATCGCAGCGTGATGAGCAGCACGGTTAAAAAAGGAGATAGTTCCGTTACGATCAGCCCCATGAGAACATGGCCGATGAATTCAGTGAGTCCCAGGTCCTTGAGGATGGTAAATACAATCCCGATCAGCAGGGATCCGAAAAAGACAGAAACAATGATAAAAACCGGCAGAATCTGCACAGAGGTAAAGTAGATCTGGTTCACCAGGACTTCACGCATAGCGCTCGAATACGTTTTGCGCTGAAAAATGCGCACAAAAACCCTGCCGGCAAATACAATCGTATCAGCGGAATCTTCCAGCATCCGTATGGCGGCGTGCCCCAGTCTTTCCCAAAAAGTTTTCATTTATCGATCCCCGAATAGAAAATTATTCTAACACAGGATCATGGAGACTTCAAACGGCCATTATTAAAACGTTTTTCATTGACAAATAAGTTCATATCGTTATATTCTAATAAAATATAATATGTCATTGCCAGTAACAAAAAGAAGGCAAAGCATATTTCTATTTGGAGGATAAGTATGAAAAATTCAAATCGAAAAACATTTTTTATGTTTTTAATGGCATTCCTTGTTGCTTTTTTTATTGTATCGCTTGTGGGAGTTTTACGATCATCGTTTACAACAACAGGCGCGCCGGAAATTCCTGTTGCTCAAGCCGTTCCCGCAATTCCGGACACCGTCGTCAAAACACCTCTTTCTTTTTCCGAACTCACAGAGCGTGTGAAACCCGCCGTAGTCAATATCAGCACCTCCAAGACTTTTAAGGGACGCAGTTTCGGCACTCCATTCGGAAGATCGCCTTTCGGGGGATCACCTTTTGGCGGATCGCCCTTCGGAGATGATTTTTTTGATCGTTTTTTCGGAGATATGCCGCGTCGCGAATTTAAGCAGCGAAGCCTTGGATCCGGGTTCATCATTAGTAATGATGGGTACATTTTTACGAATAATCATGTTGTAGAACAGGCAGACAAGATTCTTGTAAAAATATCTGACGGCAAGGAATACGAAGCCAAGGTGATTGGAACTGATGCGAACACGGACATCGCTCTGATTAAAATCAAGCCGAGCAACAGCCTGCCTGTAGCGGAAATCGGGGATTCAGAAAAAGTGAAAGTCGGTGAATGGGTAATTGCCATAGGCAACCCGTTTGGTTTAGATGCCACGGTGACTGCCGGCATCGTCAGCGCCAAAGGTCGTGTTATCGGAGCCGGGCCATACGATAATTTCATACAAACGGATGCTTCCATTAACCCCGGTAACAGCGGCGGTCCCCTGTTTAACATGGAGGGAAAAGTCATTGGCATCAATACCGCGATTGTCGCTCAAGGTCAGGGTATCGGGTTTGCCATACCCATCAACATGGCAAAAAACATTTTGGGGGACCTAAAAACCAAAGGTAAAGTCACACGCGGCTGGTTGGGAATCTCCGTTCAGGATATTTCTGACGACATCGCTAAAAATCTTAATCATCAAAATAAGGGCGGGGCCCTGGTCTCGGATGTATTTAAAGGAGATCCGGCAGACCAGGCCGGAATTAAGGTTGGCGACATCATCACAGAAATCAACGGAAAACCCATCAAAGACACGCATGAGTTATTGCTGACCATCGCAGCTCTGCAAGTCGGACAAAAAATGAACGTAAAAGCCATACGCGACGGCAAGGAAATGACCTTCAGGGTCACCGTAGCGGAACGAAAAGACAACGTGGCCCAGTTGGCAGAAAAATCAGAAAAAGGTCATTTTGGAATTTCCGTTCAGGAAATCACCCCGGAAATCGCGAGACAATTAGGCATGCGGTCTGAAGGTGTCATCATTACTGACATTCAGGAAGGAAGCCCGGCGGATGAAGTCGGAATGCAGCCGCAGGATATCATTGTCCAAGTAAATCAGGTGAAAATCGCTTCGATAAATGATTACAATCGGGAGATCTCAAAGGCGGCACAAAAGAAAAGCGTCACCCTGCTGGTCAAACGTGGCCGGGCAAGCTTCTTTGTCGCCCTTCGGACACAATAATTCGGGCAACCAAATCCATAAAAAAAGGCAGGCCAGTGGGTCTGCCTTTTTTTATGGACAAAACAGATGAAAAAAATATAATACGCTCACTATGAAATTCTCCGACTATACAGGGGTTATTCATCTGCATTCTTCATATTCCTTTGACGGCCATGCGCCGATGGAAAACATCATTTCCGCTGCTCAAAAAAACAGTATTGATTTTTTAATGCTGACTGATCATGATCATCTGCAAGCCAGAAAGGAGGGATGGGAGGGGTGGCATGGGAAAACCCTGGTGATTGTTGGAGAAGAAATAGCGCCCCGCTTCAACCATTACCTTGCTTTCAATATCAAGGAAGCCGTTGTTTGTTCTGACGATCCTGAAGGGAAAAATCCGCAAAAATATATCAATGCCGTCAGGGATCAGGGGGGATTTGGCATTATTGCCCATCCGGATCATGAGGGAACCGAAATGTTTCACGTGAAACATTATTGTTGGAATGACTGGAAAGTCAATGATTATAAGGCCATCAGTGTCTGGGATTTCATGACGGACTGGCAAAAAAGTTTGCGGGGTTACGTCAGTGGGCTCTTCAGTTTTCTTTTTCCGGCATACTTTCTAAAAGGTCCAGGCCGCGTTACCCTGGAAAGATGGGACGCCCTGAACCAGATTAAAAAAACCGTGGGCATAGGAGAACTGGACAATCACGCCAGCGTAAAAAAACTCCTGGGAATTTCTTTTGTCGCATTCCCTTTTCAGCGAGCTTTCCGGTTTATACGAACGCACGTTTTAACAGACAGAAGGTTCAGTGGCAACAGCCGGCAGGACACTGACATGGTGTTTCAGGCGTTGCTGCATGGACGCTGTTATTTTGCCCTGGAATATTTTCGCCCCGCTCAAGGTTTTCAGTTTTTTATTGAACATGACAAACAGGAATTTTATCCGGGAGACTCTTTCAAACTTTCAAAAAACGCGCGATTGTCTGTGTCCTGCCCCGAAAAAGCGCGGATTCGTATTATTAAAAACGGACGGGAATTGCTTCATAAGGTTGGCAGTCACCTGTCTGAACCGCTTCAGGAAGCGGGTGTCTACCGTGTCGAAGCATTTTTAAAATCAGCAGGCCTATTCAGGCCCTGGATATTTTCTAATCCCATTTTTGTTCAATAATTGCCTAGTCCTTTTGCTTCAGGAGGACTGAAGTCTCTCATTTAATTTTTGATCTTGCCTGCCTCACTGTATTGCCAGAGTTAAACATAAAGGACATCTTGTCATATTCTGATGGCTAATATATTGCCGGAAACAGAAGCTTCATATTTCTGCAGTGGTTTTTTGGCCGGCCCTTTGATATTGCCCCCATTCAGAGTGAATGCTGAGCTCCCCAGACTTGCACACTCAAAACGCTTTTTTTTATGATCGTAGTCCACTTCAACACCTCTGTGCGTGCATAATAAAGAAGCGATTTGATAAATATTTTGTTCAGTGTGGGCAATAATAATCCCCTGGGGTACAAGATCGTTTTTAATTTTACCGGCTCCCCCTACCTGGCCCAACAAAGGTTCTCTGGATAAATCGACCAACAACATATTTCCTTTACGTGTTATGGCCTCCGGTTTAATTTCCTGAGTATGGCCTATCTTAGTAAAGGTAGAACAACCGTTTAAACCGCAAAGACATGTTGATGTAACCACGACAGCGGCAGCGCCTGCTTTTAAAAAATCTCTTCTTTTCATGTCCGTCATAGATCCCTCCTTTGTTATTTCATCGAAATTGCTAAAACAGGTTTTTCACATTTGCTGCGAATGAAAATGGTTATTGTAACATGGAATCTTTTTTAATCTTTATTATACCCATTCTTTCTTTCTATCTCCATCAGAACCGTAATTGTTATCATACCGAGAGCTTTCCCCAACCGCTTATATCTCTATCTTATTGATTTTATTATTCTTTTAATATTTGTCGTAAAGAAGATATCTCAAACAAACAAAGACTTTCAGCCTTTTCCTGCCGCGTATTGTATATTTGTTTTGCGATGGTTCCAAAGCTGGCAATGACTGTTTCTTTTCAACACCCCTCCAGGCTTCATCGCTAATGTCGAGACTTTCTATTCCTGACAAAGCGGACAATAATAAGTGCTGCGGCCGGATTGCCGGACTCTTTTAATGAAGCTTCCACATACACCGCAGGGCTTTCCTTCCTTTCCGTAAACTTTCAGGTCTTTCTGGTATTCGCCTGAACGCCCGTAAAGATCGCACCAGTCGGAAATGGAGGTGCCCCTTTTTTCAATCCCTCTTTTTAAAACACGTTTTGCGTTCTTGAAAATCCGCATCCATTCATCATTGCCGATGGACGACACCTGCCGGAAAGGGGAAATCCCCGCACGATGCAAAATCTCACAGGCATAAATATTTCCAATACCGGATATCGCCTGCGGATCCATGAGCAATACCTTCACACTGACTTTCCTCTTCACCTGTCTCTCCAGAAAAGTTCTCCTGCTGAAGTTTTGCAAAAGATCTTTTTCGTCCTTTTCGGTCCGCGTCTTTACAATCTCCACCGTCGCAAAACGTCGCGGATCGATCAGATCAATATTTCCATCAACTGTCTCCATCCTCCATCGGGTGTACGGTTCTTTTGTTTCCTGCTCCTTCCAGAACAACCGTCCCGACATGCGCAGATGAATCAAGACACTTCTGCCGTCATTGAGGATCAGGTGTATCGTCTTCCCGTAACGACGCACATCGTCAATGACACACTCTGTGATGTCCTCCAGTCCCGCCAGTTTTTCGTCAAGGACGATTGTCAGCAATATTTTTGCACCTACAACTTTTTGATGAAGCTGACGGCAAAGCGTTTCTACTTCCGGAAGCTCTGGCATTGATGGTCTCCTGTCGTTTATGTTTTTAAATTTCTTGACTTGGGCCCGGAGGCGGCGCCTTACCAAATCCTTTGCCCGTCTGTATTTCATTATGAAGCAGATGTGCTTTTGATACCTTTGTACCGGAAGCTTCCAACAGCGGTCCCACGGAAATTGCCTCCGAACTTTTTTCTTTTTTTCTCTTACCATGATGCCGTGTCATTTGCATTCCATGAAGCAGTCTTGCATTCCTTTTAAAATTATTTTTCATTTTTTTTTCTAAAATGCAAAATAATTGTTGACAAATTTTTCTGTGTGCGTACATTCAAAAAAAAACAATGCATTTTACTGATTGGTTTTTTTAATGTAGACATTGTTCCGGAAGGAGAATGAATGGAAAACGAAACGCTGTTTAATGAGGAGGCCGAACCTCCCGGTCCAACGACCGACCTGGCTGCAATGCAAGACAAAGCAACGAGGGTATTTTCGTTGTCCATGAACCATCAGCAACCTTCCCTGGC
>MWDG01000061.1 GCA_002070455.1 Deltaproteobacteria bacterium ADurb.Bin151 | reverse complement strand
GGGCATAATGAGTGCATCGAGCCATGCAATACCTGCGTACAATTTATTGCCCCATTGAAAAAGTTTTACGATTACGCCACCCGGATTTTTTTGTTTTGCATTAAGATCGCCCTTCCCTTTCCAATGCTCAAGACCGGACGCGCAAAGTGTAACCGCCATCATGGTTATTTTTTCCAATGGACCAAGTACTTTCCTGACGTATTCGGTGTGAAATCCGGCCTCATCCAGAAGCGAGATCATTTCAGCCAGTTCATAGCGGCGATAGTGATTGACGTAACGGTCATCATGGGAAAAATAAAAATGACGGTGGGGAAACGTTATCATCAGTATCCCCTTCGGTTTGGTCACCCTTGCGATTTCCTTCAGGGCTTTTTTATCATCCTCGAGATGCTCCAGAACCTCGGACGATATTACATGCGAAAAATATTCATCATCAAAGGGCAGATTCATGGCATCGGCAACCACATATTGCCCCCTTCCATGGATCTTCTTCAGCATGTCAAGAGCGGAAGAAGACAGGTCCGTATAGACAACATTTTCCCATGTGGTCAGCACGGGGGAAATCCCGCTGCCGATCTCCAGAACAATTCCTTTCTTTTCGGAACGCATGGCTTTTTCAACGGCACGTTTTCGTAATAGATAGTTGTACAGGTAATTTTTTAAGGTAACATACCGGTCGTTCTCGAAAAAATCCTGAAAACGGTTTGCGTTTGCGGAAGTCATCAATGTCTCTCCGGAAACAGCGGAGTTTTGATCAATCCGGTTTTGGACATTTGATATTTCCACGCTGTTTTGAGACACCCCAGTCCGTACTCGACGCTGCGGCGGAAATTGATGGATGACGCTTCAGCAAAGTACTTCGTCGGACAACTGACCTCCGCAATGGTATAACCATACCAGATGATCTGGGCGAGCATCTGGTTGTCGAAAACAAAATCGTCTGAATTTGCAGTCAGGGGTAATTTTTCAAGCAGTTCACGGGAAAATGCGCGATACCCGGTGTGATATTCTGACAATTTTGCACCCAGCATCACATTTTCAACGAGGGTCAGAAAACGGTT
The DNA here is from genome assembly GCA_002070455.1 of Deltaproteobacteria bacterium ADurb.Bin151. GTDB lineage: Bacteria > Desulfobacterota > Syntrophia > Syntrophales > Smithellaceae > UBA8904. The sequence continues at coordinate 11,343 of MWDG01000061.1, read as the reverse complement.
GGAAATATATTTCCAAAACGGCATGCCGCTTCTGACAGCATGACCGCCCAAAATTCTTGACCCAAGGACACAGTGATAAAGACCATTCCCGATCATGGAGGCCATGGCGGGGATCAGCATCGGTGTGTACTGATAATCAGGATGGACCATGATGATAATGTCGGCACCCTCCTCCAGCGCCATTTTGTAACAGGTCTTCTGGTTGGCGCCGTACCCGAGGTTTTTTTTGTGAACATGAACCCTGGTTTTGGGAAGTTTACGGGCAATGGAGGACGTTTCATCATTGCTTGCATCATCGACAAGAATCACGGTATCGACAATCTCCTGCGCCATGACTTCATCATAAGTCATCTTCAGCGTCTGAGCCGCATTGTAGGCAGGCATTACCACAACGACTTTTTTGTTTTTAAACATCCTTCAAGTCTCCAGTTGTCGATTTTATATAGCAAAATTATATTTCTGTCCACAGATGGTTGCCATCGATAATCGAAAAATGGATTAATAAATAAAAAGGGATCAACGGCTGCCCGTTAATCCCTGAATTTAAATGGTAGGCGGTGCTGGGATTGAACCAGCGACTTCTACCGTGTGAAGGTAGCACTCTCCCGCTGAGTTAACCGCCCGTGTTTTGTTTTTTTATAGCCTAATGCTTATGGTTCTTCAAGCAAAAAGACTCTCCCCGATTGATCACACTAATCCTTAAAAAAATGCCGCCCGCCCCTCCGCCATTTTTGTATCCGAATGGCGGAGGGGTTAGAGCGACGCTTTCAGCTTGGCGCTGGAGGGGTTTCTAATTACAACATTTCAAAAATACCGGCCGCGCCCATACCGCCGCCGATACACATGGAAACGATACCGCGTTTTGCTTTACGGCGCTTCAGTTCATGAAGCAGCTGAGCAGTCAATTTTGCGCCGGTGCATCCCAGCGGATGGCCGATGGCAATCGCGCCGCCATTGGGGTTAATGTCGCCGGCCCAATAACGGTCTTCGATACCGACCACGCGGCAGGAATAAATGGCCTGTGAAGCAAAGGCTTCGTTGATTTCATAAACATCAATGTCTTTGGTCGTCAAACCGGCCATTTTCAGAACCTTCGGAATCGCGTAAGCAGGACCCACACCCATTTCCTCGGCCATAACACCGGCTACTGCATAATGCGTCAGTTTGGCAATGGGTTTCAGACCCAGCTCTTTGGCTTTCTCAGGCGTCATCAGCATGGAGAAAGCAGCGCCGTCGGTCATCTGGGATGAGTTAGCCGCTGTCACTGAACCGCCTACCTTGAAAGGCGATTTCAATTTTGCCATGTTTTCCAACGTAGCCGGCCAACGCACACCGTCGTCCGTGTCAAACGTCACATATTCTCTGATGCGTTTACCATTTTTGATCTTATATTTAGCGGCCTGGATCGGAATAATTTCTTCTTTGAACTTGCCGGCCTTGATGGCTTCATAAGCTCGGCGGTTGCTTTCCACGCCCATCTTATCCTGATCTTCACGTGAAATATTATGATTCGCCGCGACGTTTTCAGCCGTATTCCCCATGTTGATATAGACATTGGGCATGCTACCCCATTTCCAGTCCGGATGCGGACGCATGGCAGCGCCACCCATCGGAATGTGCGTCATGGTTTCACAGCCGCCGGCAATAATGATTTCCGACCATCCGGCGCGAATCTTGGCCGTCGCATCGGCGATGGCCTGAAGACCGGAAGCGCAAAAACGGTTTACGGTCATACCGGAAACGGAAATCGGAAGACCCGCTCCCATGGCCAGAATTCTTCCCAGATTCATCCCCGTTTCAGCTTCCGGGAAGGAACAACCAACGATCACATCATCTATATCTTCAGGCTTAACCTGCGGAACTCTGGCCAGCAAACCTTTGAGCACCTGGATACCATACTCATCCGCCCGGGTTTGGGCAAGGCCGCCTCTTCTGCGAGCGCCTGGACTTCTTACGGATTCAACAATTACAGCATCACTCATGATTTTCCTCCTTCATTTTCTAGAAAGCGCGGAGGCTTTTCTTGGTTTCTTCAAACCGCCGCGCATAGTTTCAAAAATATTTTAGTTACGCAGCGGCTTACCTTTGGTCAGCATGTGCATAATACGCTCATGTGTCTTTGTCTCGCCCATCAGGCTGAGGAAGGCCTCTCTTTCGAGATCGAGGATTTCCTGCTCTGATACATAGGTTCCTTCCGCACAGTCGCCGCCGGAAAGAATATGGGCCACTTTTCTGGACACAACGAGATCGTAATCAGAAATATAGTTACCGTAGCGCATATTCATCAGAATAGCGTCCGCCAAACCGCGGAAGTTCTCGCCCATCACAGGAATCCGGGCGGGTCTGGGCGGTTTGTATCCGGCCATGTTTAAAGAAAGAACGATCTGCTTGGCTTCATAAATCTGCTGATCGCGGCTCATGTTGATGGTTTCCGTCTTGCGGATATAGCCCAGTTCCATGGCTTCCATCGCGCTGGTGGCTACTTTCGCCGTGGCGATATTTTCAAAAGCTTTGCCCATATGGTACTGCATATTCAAACCGCCTTCTATGACACCATCGGGAATGCCTTCGGTCAGACGGACCAGAAGTTCCTTGCAACCGCCGCCCGCGGGAATAACGCCGACGCCTACTTCAACCAACCCCATATAGGTTTCGCCGTTCGGCAGACAACGGGCACCGTGCATGGCAATTTCGCAGCCTCCGCCCAGTGCCAGGCCGGCAGGAGCGGTTACAACAGGTTTTTCCAGGTATTTCATTCTCATGTTGCCGTTCTGCAAAGCTTCAATGCTCTTCTCCAGCAGATCCCACTCACCCTTCTGCGCGGCAACCAGAACTGCAAACACATTTGCACCGGCACAGAAAGCACGTTCATCGTGATTGGCAACCACCATACCCGCAAAGTCTTTTTCGACGATATCGCAGGATTCGGCAAGCATCTGGGTAAGAGGTTCGTCAATTGAATTCATCTTGGTATGGAATTCCAGACAGACTACGCCGTCTCCGATGTCAATGAGGGTGGCGCTTTCATTTTCTTTAACAATCTTGCTGCGGCTTTTGAGATCGGGCAGCAGGATGATCTTGGGATTTGCATCAATCTTTACATAGCCCTTCTTTTCAAAGTCGTAGTAATATTTCCCGTCTGCTTTGGTTGCGTAGAAAGATTCACAACCTTTCTTCAGCATCTCTTCGACTTTCTTTGGAACTTTCAATTTCAGCTTCTTCATGACTTCGATGGCTTCTTTGACGCCCACGGCATCCCATGCCTCGAAGGGACCCAGTTTATTATTGTAGCCCCACTTCATGGCGTTGTCGATGGCCATGATGTCATCGCAGATTTCACCGACCCGGTTAGCCGAATAGATGAAGGTTTTGCATAAATAGGCACGGGCAAAATCACCGGCCTTGTCATCTGCGTTGAATACGTGCTTAATGGAGTCGGCTACGTTTTCCATCTTCTTTGCAGCGGAAATAGAATCAAACTTCGGCTTGCCGGCAGGAACATATTCCATCGTGTCGATGTCGATCATCAACTTAACAGTCTTGCCGTTGGCATCCTTGGTTTTTTTGTAATATCCCTGCTTGGTCTTATTGCCCAGCCACTTGTTTTCGATCATTTTCTCCAGGAAAGGCTCGGACTTGAAGGTATCTCTTGCTTCATCGTCGGGAACGGCATCATAGAGGTTTTTCCCCACATGATAGCCAACATCGAGACCGACGAGATCCATCGTACCGAAAACGGCCGTGCCGGGATGACCGAGGGCCTTACCGACAATAGCATCCACTTCATCTACTTTCAGCTTCTTTTCCACCATCAGTTTAATACAGTCGGACAGGTCAAACACGCCGATGCGGTTACCGACAAAGTTCGGTCTGTCTTTACAAATAACAACACCCTTGCCCAGGGTTTCTTCGCTGAATTTCACCATGTAATCGACAACGTCTTTATCCGTTTGCTCGCCGGGAATGATTTCCATGAGTTTCATGTAGCGCGGAGGATTGAAGAAATGGGTTCCCAGGAAACGTTTTTTCAGAGCGGGGCCGAATTTTGCGCTGATGTCTTTAATGGGAATACCGGAAGTGTTTGTTGAAACAATACAGGTCGGTTTGATCACTTTTTCCACTTTGGCAAAAAGTTCCTGCTTGATTTTGAGATTCTCGACAACAACCTCGCAAATCCAGTCTACATCGGCCAGCCACTTCAAATTATCCTCGAAGTTGCCGATGGTGACCATGGACGCGTTTTTCTTGCTGAAGAAACTGGCGGGTTTCGACTTCGTTACAGCGGCAAGACCGTTTGCCGCAAAACGATTCCGCCATGCAGGACTTTTTTCCGTCAGGCCTGCCTTCTTGTCAGCATCTGTCAGTTCGAATGGGATGATATCGAGCAGGTAGCACTCGATACCGGCATTGGTCAGATGAGCCGCGATGCCCGCACCCATGACTCCCGCACCTAAAACAGCCGCTTTTTTGATCTTAAATGACATTATTCTCCTCCTTCGTCTTTGTCTTATGAACCGCCAGTTTGGTTTACGGCCCATAAATTGTTTGAGGCCAAGCTGCACCTACATTAAATCTTGATACTTCATACGATATTTCATGAACCTCTTCTTTACCGGTTCATTGATTCACGATAGTGAGCCGATCACATCCCTTCTAATACTGATTTCCGGAAACGATAAACACATCGAATCAGGAACCGCGGCAAAAAATTGTTTTGTCTGTGTCAATAATCTTGTGATGACCGAAAAAGTAAGTTTTGATGAAAAAAACGAGGGGTCAATAAAGTTTAATATTTTTTTTACTATTGCTGCTGGTTTCCAAACATAAGTCCATGAATCGGAAAATATGGCAGTAATAAATTGAAACATTCCGTGGCTCTCTTTCCACAATAATAAAGAAGTCAAAAAAGACAACGATGGAAATTGATTTTTCCCTGCAGACAATTCCGGGAATCAATTCCTGACGCTCAGGGGAAAAAACCTGCTTTGAAAAAACAGGATGCTTTTCCGGGGTTTCAGGTAAATCTGATTTTATAACTTATTGATCTCAGATGATAAAATTCTAAACCCAAGACTGATTCTGTTTCAGATTTACTTCATTTACCATGTTCCCTGAGGGATAACTTTTTAGCCGCCCTGTATATCCGGGTCAATTACTGACCAAAAGTCAATGTGAGTATTAAACCAAACAATGCTTGATGTCAAGGCAAATCATAACACCTGGTTATAATTTTGATGAATAGAATGACAAAAAAATTCATCCCGGCAAGGAAAGGATAATTTTATATTAATTTAAATATGTTATAATGACAAGCACCCGGCTATTATGACAAATAATTTTGGACAAATGGTGATAAAAATAGTATTTGCCAATGTATTGGACAATATATATGTTCCATGGCCATCGTTCGATTCAAAAAAAATAAACGTTAAGCAACCTTTTCGACTAAAGAATTAGGAAATAAATAATGAGTATCAAACCCGAGATTACTATTCTTATACCAGCCTACCAGGAAGCCGAAATCATTGCCTCCGTGATTCAGGAGGTTCGTACAACTATGGATCAAACGCATCGCCCCTATGAAATCCTTGTCATCGATGACGGATCAAAAGATGAAACGGCCAGTCGGGCAGTGAGTGCGGGAGCCAGAGTTGTATCTCACCCTTACAATATCGGAAACGGCGCTGCGATTAAAACCGGTATTCGTCAGGCAAAAGGAAAAATTCTTGTAACAATGGATGGTGACGGTCAGCACGATCCGGCGGACATTCCTAATTTATTGGAAAATATAGAACGTTATGACATGGTGGTGGGAGCGAGAACCAGCGACTCAGAATCGCATCTGCACCGTAATTTTGCAAACAGTCTCTATAATCTGTTCGCTTCCTACATCTGCAAGCGGCGAATACAAGACCTGACCTCCGGATTTAGAGCCATTAAATCATCTATTGCCCGCCAGTTTCTTCCGCTACTGCCGAACACTTTTTCTTATCCGACAACTATCACGATGGCCATTCTGCGCTCCGGATTCAGCTTGACATATATCCCCATTCGAACAAGCCGTCGCAAGGGAAAAAGTAAGATTAAGCTCCTTCGGGATGGATCCCGTTTTTTGTTGATTATCCTTAAAATCGCTACACTTTTTTCACCTATGCGTGTTTTCCTGCCTGTCAGTGCCATCGTTTTTCTTTTAGGCCTGGGTTACGGCCTTTTTAAAGTTGTCTTCCTGGACGGCCGCTATGGTCCTACATCAGCCATGCTTATCACCATGTCTGTCGTCATTTTTATGGTGGGATTGGTTTCAGAGCAAGTTGCTCAATTGCGCTACGAACGCAGCGAAAACCGTGAATAAAAAAGCACTTGACTTTTTTCCTACCTGTGTTATGAGTAGATTAACTACTCATAATGGTGCATAAATGAATGACTTTTTTGCAGGGCTTATAACCTCAAAAACCAGAATCAATCTGCTTGTGCGCTTTTTCTTTAATCCCGGAACAAAAGCCTACCTGCGAGAACTGTCGAAAGACCTGGACATTTCCACAAATGCCGTCCGTGAAGAGCTGAACCAACTCACCAAGACAAGACTTCTCACATCTGAAAAAGAAGGACGCAACGTCTATTACACGGCAAACAGAGAACATCCCCTTTTCCCGGAACTGAAATCCATGGTCAGCAAGGTCATGGGGCTGGACCAAGTCATCGAAAGCATTATCACAAGACTGGGAGACCTGGAAAAAGCTTATATCATTGATGATTATGCCGAGGGCAAGGATACCGGCATTATTGATCTGGTTCTGGTAGGAAGCATCGATCAATATCACCTGAACGATTTGAGCAGGAAAACTGAACGCTATATTAAGCGCAAAATCCGATCTCTGGTTTTGACCAGAGAGGAATTTGCGGCCTTTGAGCCGAAACTGGAAAATCATCCGAATTTTCTGATTTGGGAAAGGGAATAGACTACATAACTTAAACCAATGATAGAAAAAATATTAAGATTCCTACCAGTTGAGCTGCGTCATAAGATAGAACATCAGCATGGCTTAACAAAAATATTTGATAATATCATTTGGATGTTCTTTGACAAATTTCTGCGACTGGGAGTGGGGTTGTTTGTAGGTGTTTGGATTGCCCGCTACCTTGGACCGCAACAATTCGGCCTTTTAAACTATGCTCTTGCTTTTGTCGCCTTGTTCACCGCTGTTGCCAATCTCGGACTCAATGGTATCGTTGTGCGTGACCTGGTGCAAGATCCTTCAAAGATCGGAACTATCATGGGTACAGCATTTGTGCTCTCTGTGCTCGGGGGATTTAGCGCTCTTTGTCTGTCGATGCTAACCATAAGCTATGCAAGATCAGATGATGCACTGGCCAAGTTTATCGTCATGTTGCTTTCCCTGCTCATGATTTTCAAAGCCACCGATGTGGTGCGATACTGGTTTGAATCCCAAGTTCAATCCAAGTATGTCGTATGGATGGAAAACGTTGTCTTCCTTGCCATTTCCACTGTAAAAATCTGGCTTATCATTGCCGAAGCGTCGTTGATGGCTTTTGTATGGGCCATATTCATTGAGTCTCTGATTGTAGCAGTTGGGCTATTGGGCATTTATGAGTGGAGGGTAGGCAAGCTCACTGCTTGGCGTTTTCAGTTTGTCCGTGCTAAATTCTTAGTGAAAGACAGTTGGCCATTGATTCTTTCCGGCCTCGCTATCATGGTCTACATGCGCATCGACCAATTAATGCTGGGGCAGATGCTGGGGGATGAATCTGTTGGCATCTACTCCGCCGCAGTGAGAATCAGTGAGATTTGGTATTTCATACCCATCGCCATCGTTACGTCGGTCTTTCCGTCAATTATTGAGGCTAAAAAGCAGGATGAGACTATATATTACCAGCGTTTGCAAAAACTTTACGATATAATGGTGATGATGGCGCTGTCTCTGGCGCTTCTGATGACATTTTTATCGGATTGGGTGGTAATTCTGTTGTTCGGAACTGCCTACCAAAAGTCAGGGCCTGTGCTCGCTGTGCATATCTGGGCGGGAATATTTGTTTTTTTGGGAGTTGCCAGTGGAAAGTGGTTTCTCATCGAAGGACTTCAAAGGTATACTTTCTACAAAACCCTTTTGGGGGCAATTGTAAACGTTGGCCTGAACCTGTTGATGATTCCGAAATTCGGAGCAACAGGTGCAGCATGTGCTACGGTTATTTCGTATGCAATTGCAGCAATGTTTTCAGATTTATTACTAAAAGAAACAAGACCTATGTTTAGAATGAAACTCAAAGCATTTAACATATTGCGAGTCGCAATATCAATTCGGCGGTGATGCGGTAATACTGATGAACAACATTTTAAAACTTATATATAATCTTGTTCCCCTTCCATTTAAAAATTTATTGCGAAGGGTTTTGGATTTTTATCAGTGGGACATCTATTACCAAAAATCCTGGTCACAGGAAGGAGAAGATCTAATTTTGTCAAGGTATTTTGAAAACCTAAAGACAAAAGGCTTTTATGTTGATGTTGGTGCTCATCATCCTTTACGGTTTTCAAATACATACAAGTTTTACAAGCAAGGCTGGCATGGAATAAACATAGATGCGATGCCTGGTAGTATGGATTTATTTAACAGACTACGCCCCAGAGACACTAATCTCGAAATAGCTGTCTCAGACAGTAAGCAGATTATGACCTATTATGCCTTCAATGAACCTGCATTGAACGGCTTTTCAAAAGAATTAACCGAGCACAGAGACGGACTAGCAAATAATAAAATAATATTCAAAAAAGATATAGAAACATCACCCCTCGGGGAAATTCTTGATCAATATATGCCTAAAGACCAAGATATAGATTTTTTGTCAGTTGATGTTGAGGGGTTAGATTTTGCGGTTTTGAAATCTAATAACTGGGTTAAATATTCACCAGAATTAATATTAATCGAAATATGTGGGAGTACGCTTGATGAATTACTAAATAATGAAGTTGCCACCTTTTTAAGACAATTTGAATACACTATATACGCCAAGTGCGTCAATACAGTTATATTTAAAAAAAAGAGTAAGATATGAAAAACATTTCATCAGAACCGTTTACTCCACCCAGCCCGTTAAATACTGCATTATTATTATTGATTTTTAATCGTCTGGATACAACGATGCATGTTTTTGAGGCAATACGCATGGCCAGGCCTCCACGACTTTATATTGCCGCCGATGGCCCAAGAGATTCAAGACCAGACGAAAACGAAAAGGTTAAGGCTGTCCGCAACTATTTTATGGATCATATTGACTGGGGTTGCGAAGTTAAAACGTTATTTCGAGAGAAAAACTTGGGATGTAAATATGCTGTGAGTGGAGGCATTGACTGGTTTTTTGAAAATGAAGAGATGGGTATTATTCTTGAAGATGATTGTTTACCATCTCAAAGTTTTTTTTGGTTCTGCGAAGAGATGCTGCAACGGTTTCGCTATGATGCACGGGTTATGCAGGTTTCTGGCTCTAATTTTCTAAATGGATGGCGCAGGCATAATGACAGCTATTATTTTTCCAAGTATGGCCCTATCTGGGGTTGGGCTTCATGGCGCAGAGCCTGGAAGTATTACGATGTTGATATGAAATTATGGCCCGAGGTTAAAGAGAAAAAAATATATTTAGATTTTTGTGATGGGAAAAAAGACATATCCTTCAGGCTTGATCTTTATGACAAAATTTACTCAGGCGAGATTGATACCTGGGATTATCAGTGGGGATTTGCAAAGTTGATCAATTCCGGTTTATCGGTAACCCCTAACGTCAATATGATTTCCAACATTGGTTTTGATAAAACCGGTACGCACATAACAGATGGCAACAGCCCCTTCGCGAACATGAAAGCTTTAAATCTCTTTATGCCATATTCACACCCGAAAGTTGTCTTGAGAGATCGTATTTCAGATCAACGGTTTTTAAAAAATTTTGTACACACTGGCTTTTTTAAATGTTTTATCAACCAATTACAAATAATTGGGAAAAATCACTAGTGTCCGGTTGTTTCGTCAAATAAATTTAGTTGGTTACACGACATAGGGTTTTCCGCTTTGTAATTGGTTCTTGTAAATAGTTGATAAAGTGGCGTTCTTTCGAAAACAGAGACACTGAGAATCTGTAAAATACTGTAGAGACTGTAAGGGAGCCGAAGTTGTTTTTTCAGGATAGCCACAATAACGTAAACGGAGATGGCGATCCAGATTTGCGTCTTGACGGCATTCTCCGATGTTCCGTAAAAGCTTTTGATACGCAGGTGTTGTTTGATCCATTTGAAAAAGAGTTCCACCTGCCAGCGTGAGCGATAAAGCTCTGCGACGGTTATGGCTGGAAGATTGAAGTTGTTGGTCAGAAAAACAAGAGTAAGATCGGTTTCGGCGTCGTGGTATTTTACGCGTCGCAGTTTCTCGGGATAATCTTTGCTCTGATAGAATCCGGTAAGCATGATCGTCTGGTCGTAGATCAGGCCGGTTGAGCGATCCACGGGATGCGAGTAAATTCTTCGGCACTGGAGATTGGATTTTGCCCGGATCAGAAAGAAGGCCAAGGCCTGTGAGAGCGTGTACAATCTGGAATAGTCCAGGTACCCGCGATCCATGACGTAAAAGGATCCTGTCTCGTAGGGAACGATGTCGAGCGTATTGACTTCGTGAAGTTTGCCGTCGGAGATATGAATGAAGGTCGGGATGCTGCAACGCAAATCCAGTAACGTATGCAGTTTGACGGCTCCCTTGTTCTTTCGGAAGTTGGCCCATGGAAACATCGACAGGCACAAGTCGATGGTTGTGGCGTCGAGAGCATAGGCTGTTTGTTCCAGTTCGAAAGCGAAAGGTTCGTCGCTGTATAGTATGCGAGCCGTATGGATCAGCGCATAAGCCAGATCGGCATAGATCTTCCAGTTCCGCTGCTCGTTGGCATCGGCAATCGTTGATCGTGACACCTTGCCGCGAACGCCCATATGATAAAGTTTCTGTTCCTGGGCACGCAGGCAGATTTCGATATCTCGCAAACTTTCGCGATAGGTGATTTGCGCAAAGGCCATGCAGAGGTATTGATCGAGGCAGGTGAACTTCTTTACTTTGTAATCGCCTTGATACCGGGCAACGCAGCGGCGGAATGTATGCAGCGGCATAAAGTCCAGAACTTGTGAGAAAACGAGTTTGCCAGTGTACATGTTTCACATCCTCCTGTTGGATCACAGGAGAATGCTCAAACTGACAACATATTTTCAAGTCGGTAACTCGTGTAATTGGCATCTTTGATAAATGATATCTATATGTTAAATGATGTTAAATAATTCTATTCCGGACAGTAGTG
>MWDG01000060.1 GCA_002070455.1 Deltaproteobacteria bacterium ADurb.Bin151 | reverse complement strand
CTCTCCTACATAGGACCATACCATTGTGACAGCGCTGGCGCTGGTATCTACCACCGGCGGGGAGGAAGCAAAGACGGAAAAGATAACACAGGCAAGAACGATAATCGCCCCCTCCAGGCATACAGCAGCATAACCTTTTAGAAAGGCTTTGCCGATGCTTTGGCTCGGTTCTCCGGCAAAGGAGGCCAGAGGCACGGGGGCGATTGCCGTGTATAAATACAATTTGAAAAACCGCCCGTATACCGACATAATCATAATGAAGGACAATACTGTAATGAACAGGCCGCCGATGAGCGTTACCGCCCATAACGGGATGCTCTCCCAAAAGCTGCAATTCTCAATGGCCTGCACGATGGTGTCTGGCAAAACAGATTCGGTTGTTGTGCCAAAGCCTGCGCTGCTCATGATGGTGGAGATAATCCCCTGCGCGATGTCGAACAGCGCCATCATCAGCTCCAGCCCGTAGGTTACAACGGCTTTTGCTAATGCAAAGCGTATAAACAGCTTCAATGCGTGTTCTGGCTTTTTGACTTCTGCAAAACTGCCGCAGGTCTTGACCACGCCGATAACGAAAAACAGTACCAGCAGGGCAAGGCCGATGGCCTGCAGCGCGCCGTTGATATTTACAATGACGTTCCAGATACCGCCACCCTTAAATTCCGTGGGGGATTGGGTTACAAGCTGCCAAATCTCTGCCAGTTTTTCGTTCCATGTTTGAAGGGCGTTATTTAAATTGTCGATTACCCAATTACCGCTTGACATAGCAGAACCACCTCCTTGAAAAGATTTGGGGAACAGGCTTTTACCGTCCTGTTCCCCTTAAATTTGAGGCGCATCATCAGCCTGTAATGAGATTTAAAATCTCTTTGGCAAAGGTAATAATTACACCGCCTGCAAGGGTCAGGAAACCGTTTGCCCTCTGAGACGGGTCGTGGGATTTGAGGGACAGGCCGATCTGCACGATGCCGAAGCCTAAGAGGATCATCCCGATGGCGCGGATCAGTCCGAAAATAAAATCAGACAGGTTGTTAACGACAGTCAGTGGATCATTTGCGGCGTAGGCCGGTGCGGCAAAGAGAGTAACAATTAGTACCAATGCGCAGTAGATGGCAAAAGTCATCTTGGTTCTCTTGGACATTTTCATAAGATCATACCTCCATATATTGTTTTTCAGGATTGCATTAAGGTTTCGAGTTCATCCTCAGAGAGAAGCTCGTAATCGCTTTCTTCGTTCAATAGCACAGTTCTCCAGTCCAGGGCACTTTCCACACCTCCGTGTCGGAATGGTTCACCGTTGCCATCAACGGTCAGTTTCAGATTGGGGTGCTTGAGAATATCGTATTTGTCGTCCATTACTGCCCGTTCTCCCCGGATGAACAGCAGGGCATAACGGTTGTCCAGCATCCTTACCTCGTCGGGGGTGAGAAGCTCCCGACCGGACTGCTGATAATTGGTGGAATAACTACCGTTTCTGCCCTTGCTCAGCCCATAGGTATTAGTGTCGATAGTTTCTTTGCCTAAAAGCTCCGACACATATTTGTGGGTGGATTGCTCGTTGCCGCCAAGGTACAGAAATTCGTCGCAGTTACCGACGATGGACTCCCATGTGTCCTTAAAAAGGGCTTTTAATTGCGCCAGGTTTTGCAGGATAATAGAAACCGATATTTCGCGAGACCGCATGGTGGAAAGCAGCTTGTCAAATTCATCCGGCAAGGCGACGTTGGAAAATTCGTCCATGACAAAATGGACATGGATGGGCAAGCGTCCTGCATGATGATAATCGGCAAGATACATAAGGCTTTGGAAAAGCTGTGTGTAGAGCATTCCAACGATAAAATTGAAACTGCTGTCATTATCGGGGATTACAGCAAAGAGCGCCGTTTTGCGTTCTCCGATGGAAGGTAAGTCCAATTCGTCTGTGGTGGTAATTCCGGCGATGGAAGCCAGATTAAATTTTTCCAGTCTCACACCCAGACTAATAAGAATGCTTTTGGCTGTCTTGCCCGCTGCTAGCTTGAAGATGTTGTACTGCTTGACCGCCAGATGCTCCGGTTCGCGCATTTCCAGCCGTTCAAACAGCTCATCCAGGGGACTTTGATAGGTTTCGTCATCCTCCCGGACTTCGGCGGCGGCAATCATTTCCATGACCATAGGGAAGTTTTGCTCCTCCGGCGGTGCTTCATAGAGAAGATACAGGATCAATGCTTCCAGTAGCGCAGTTTCGGAGCGCTCCCAAAAGGGGTCATTGGTATTGGAGCCTTTAGGGGTAGTGTTTCTAATCAGGTTTGTCACCAGCTTTAACACATCCTTATCATCCTGCAGATAGGCAAAGGGGTTGTAGCAATGAGACAGGTGCATGTTGATTAAATCCAACACCTTGATTTCATAGCCTTTGGTTTTGAGCAGGTTCCCTGTGTCCCGCAGGATTTCTCCTTTCGGGTCGAGGACGACAAAAGAGGTGTTGGCCTGCATGACGTTGGGCTTTGCGTAGAATCTCGTCTTGCCGGAACCGGAGCCGCCTACCACCAGCACATTCAGGTTCCGTTTGTGCTTCCTTCCGTCCAGGCCGATGCGGACATTCTGTGTCAGGATTTTGTTTCTCTGCGGGTCTTTGTCCCGGTATTTCTTGCAGACAGCCGCTGCGCCGCCCCAGCGAGCGCTGCCGTGTTCCTCCCTTCGCCGGTAATTGCGTTTGGTGGAAAGATAAATCCCGATGCCCAGACAATAGGCGGTGACAAACAGTAGGATGCACTTTAAAGAATCGTCCACCCATTGGATATGAAACGGGTTGTTTATCGCCGCCGTGAGATTGGCAAGGATTTCGGGAAGTCCCCCCGACAGGGAAGGTGCGGTAAGCAAAGCGCCCCATACCGCCGGAATTAAAAAAACCGCAAAGAGTATCAAGTTACTTCTTGCGGTTTCAGCGCGCTTCATCATGGTTCCTTCGTTTTACTTTTTTGGTTGGGGCGTCGATAGTTTTGAGAAGAAGCTCATCCACGGCATCGGTGGGACGTTCTTCTTTAATCAAGTCATTGCGCATTTCGTTCAAAGCGTTTACGACAACGCCGTATTCGTAATCGTCCAGGGTAAGCACCCTTTCTTCTTCCTTCATGGGCAATCCCTCCTATCGTTCCGGCTCCTGCCGTTTTTGCTGTCTTTGCTGCGCCAGCATCCGATTCATCCTGCCGGAAATTTCAACGGCAGCTTCGCGGATGACGGAAAGCTCGGCGCGGATCTCCTGTGCGTCTAAGCCCTCCAGCATTTGTGGAACACGGTCAAAGCGATAGCCGTTTGTGTCCACGCCATATTGCTTGCAGAGCATATAGGACACACAATAAGCGTGGAAGGCATGAGTAGAACGGTTGTAGCTTCCGTCTCCATTATCTATTTCCGCGTGAGCAAGCTCCTGGGAAAGGGCACGGAAAATATTGCTTGCATCCATGCCCTTTCGGACTTGGATTTCCCTTGCTTCCGGTCGGTACAAAGCGTTTGTGCCTTCCTGCAGGGTATCGCAGATACGGATCGGCACGGGTGCATGGTCCATCAGCGCTTTGATACGGGTGCGGTCATCGGGATAGGTCGGTGTTTCCCGTTTGTGGCTGTTCCCGGTCTGTGCAATATCGAACATCTTTTTGGGGTTGTAGCTTATGCCGGTGGTGCCGTCATCGCGCTGGTACTCCTCGCCCGGCTCCAAGATGTAGAAGCCGCTTTCCTTTTTGCGGATATAGGCGCCTTGCTCCTTCCAGGTGTCAAAGTCCGCAATGCGGGTGGCATCTGGCTTCTGGGCAAGGATCAACAGGGCGTTGGCTACGCTGTAGCGGTCAAAACGGCTTTGCACATCCAGGTACTTCTGGAAGGTAGCGCCATCTTGTGCCACGGTTAGTGCTGTATCGTCGATCATGGTGTAAACCGTTTCCCGCTGTTCCTGCTTTTGCTGTTTCCATGCCTCCTTGTCAAAAGGCTGGTCGTTTCGGGAAGCAGGCTGTTCGTTTTCCTGCCGGAAAAGATCATCGAAACTACTCATAAAACTTACCTCGCTTTCGATTTAGGTTTTTTGGAAATGTTTTGCTGCCTGCTGGGTTTGACATTCTGTTTTGTGGTTTTTGGCTGTTCTTTGGCAGGCTCCCGCTTGGGCTGTGCCGCTTGTTCCTTTTGAGCGGCCTTAATTTCCCATAATTCTTGGCGGACGGATCTCCTTGGCGGCTCAATAGCACCCTCGGCGGCTTTCCCGCTGCGCTCTGAGGTAGGCTCGGACGGATGGGATTTCTCCGTCGTCGCCGTCGTGGGGTTTGGGTTGTCGGGCTGCTCCTTTACCGGCTCCGGCTGTTGGGGCTTTGCCATGAGTTCGTCCAGAAAATCATCTGCACTTTTTTCGGTGGGCGTTCCTTTTTCGGCAGGAGCTTTTTCATCGGCTGTTTTTTCCGCTTGCTTGGCGGCTCTGGATTTTTCAATTTCACTCTTGATGCTTGCCGTATCCACGGTGGCCAGCTTGAAGCGTTCCACAATACGGTTGATTTTGGAGGCATCCTCGGTCCGTACCATGATGTCGCACATGCCATCCGTGTCATTTTTGTCACGGAGGGCGCAATAGAGGACGCCGTAGCGTTTGGCCTCCTGAGTGAATTTCTTCAGGTCTTCGTTCTTGACCGCAAAGACTTTCAGTTCCTTGCCGCTGCGCAAAAGTGCTTCCAGACGGGTTTTTCCCTTAGTCTTTTTTTGGTCTTTCAAAACGGCATAGAGATAAGTGGCAAGGTTTTTTGCTCCCTCGCCGGAGATTTTAGCCATCACCTCAATCCCTTTAAGACTCATATTGACGATTTGGTCCGCTGCGTCGGCTCCGCTGTTCATATGCCTTTTCCTCCTTTCTTTGCTGGATTTCTTCCTGTTGTACTTGAAGCAGTTTCTGCTTCATTTCTTCAGAACGGGATAGGATGCCCGCACATAGCTTCACCTCCTTCCGCAGCAGGGACAGCTTTTTCGAAAGTCCGGCGATCTGTTCCTTATATACCGTCATCTGTTCATCGTCTTTGCATCGGCGGATTCGGCTGTAAAGAGATTTTCGAGTGTCGTACAAGCCCGCCATTTCCTGCTCCAGGCTGTTTCGAAATGTGAGAAGCTGCTCTTTGTTTTCAATGCGGTGTGTACAGAGCAGCTTGGTTTGAGCGGTGATTTCTTCCATGTGCCGGATATCCTCACGCAATAAAAAATGCGTCCGTTTATTGGACGCGCGGTGCTTGGGCAAGATGCCCATTTTGTAAAGGTAGTGAAAATAGAGCGCTTGCAAGCCAGTAAGCTTTTTTACTTTTTTCAGGCTTGCACCGCCTCGGATAGAATAACGTTTTTTCTTAGGTTCGGGCAGGGCTTGTGGCCGCTTCGGGGCACGGTTTTGAAGAATACGCTGCTTAATGGCTTCTTCGGTGTAATCGTCTCCTAAAGTTTTCAAGCGGACAAAACGCTCCTTGCCCGCAGGATGCACCGCCATGTATTTCACGCCGGTTTTCACCTCATAGCCCTGTTTGCGGAGGGTGGCAATAAACTGCGTGAAGGTCATGGACGCAGAGATTGCTTTATCTACATCCTCGCGGATGAGGCCACGCCAGGTGGGTTTGCCTTCCTGCTCGGCTTTCCATTCGGCGTAATGCCTGGATTTGCCTTTTTGCGGGTTTTCGATAACGGACAGGGAATATTCCCTGCACAGCCGATCGGAGGTCTGCCGCATGAGGGAATAGGTGGCATTGTTGTCGTAATACCGCTTGCCGTCCGTAAAGGATACAGAATTGAGGACAAAATGATTATGAAGATGATGCTTGTCAAGATGAGTGGAAACAATCACCTCAAAACGTTCGCCCCACAGTTCCTGCGCCAGTTTCACCCCGATGGCGTGGGCAGTTTCCGGCGTAGCTTCTCCCGGAACAAAAGACTGGTAGCCGTGGAAGGCGAGAATGCCGTCTGTTTTTTGGAATTGGAGCTTTGTCCGCGACATTTGTTCACAGGCGGTGGTCGGGTCACAATTGATGCCGGTCACATAGAATTGCTTTTCGGTCTTGGTATCCTGCTGTGTATATGCTAAGACATTTTGCAAGCCTCGAAAGTCAGGACTGGAAAAGTCAAGGTTTTCTGTCTTTTGAGGGTTGGTGGCGTAGTCGATCACCCGGTCAAGGCGGTCGGTTACATCCCATATCGCTGTGGTTGCCATTGTCATCGCTCCGATTCTTTTGCCTTTGCCTCCGGCATAAGAGGATAATCGCTCGTGTGGTCTTGGGTGTCGCAAATTCTTGCAATCACATCATTTAACTCCAACTGTAAATTGGCCTGATAGTAATCGGCAACAAGTTCCAATGGATTTTGAAATTTCAGCAGATAATCAATATCCCTTTCATAATACCCATGAATGTTTGTCATGTAATGCGCCACCTGTTTCATGGCGGCGATTTCTGCAGCTTTATCAAATATGCTCTGCTTATCAAGCTTTAAAACGGATGCTTTATAGTCCGAGAAATTTTTTTCGATACGGCGCATCAGCTTTTTTTGCTTCTCAATAATTCTATCCATCATTGTTTCTCCTTTCCGGCAGCGTTACAGCCGCCTGAATATCCAGCACAGCCTTGCGGAGCCGGTTGGCTTCATACTGGAACACCGTCCGGTCAATGTGCCCTGTGGCGTTTGCTTTTGCAGCGATCTGGTTCATGTTGCTCCCGATAGCGTGAAGCTCCTTTATCATAACGTAGTAATCGGGAGGGGGAAGCTCTTTAGGCACATACCCGTTGATCAGGGTACGCAGATAGCTTTCCTGTGATAGACCTGCTTTTTTGGCGCTGGTGTGGAGCCGCGTATTTTCTTCTTTATTCAGCCAGACCTGAACACGGATACCTCGTTTTCTCATCGTTCCAGCTCCTTTCTCTTAATTCTTATCACCATTCCTTCTGTATTGCGTGTTGATCTGGAAAAGACACATAAAGACCACACCGATAGCGCCGCCTATCAGTGCACCCAACATAAATATTTCTATGGTTATCACCACACTTTCGATTGTATTTTTGTGGGGGTTTTAGGGGGTATCCCCTTAACAAGCGAATTTGGGAGACCAAATTCAGTGCTTGCTACAACTATTCCGACTTCGGAATAGTTGTAGTTATCCCGACAAATGAATTATCCCGAAAACAAAAAATGTACTTCCTGCAACACGCTTAGTAATAAGATTTCCAGTGGAAAACACATTTTCAGAAGTCGGGATAATTTTATGCTTATATCGCAGTTTCAAGGCTGTTGAATTTGCGTCATCAAATAAAAAGTCGGGATAACTTCCGAAAATGTTTGTAAGGATCAAGAAATACCCATAATGGAAATAGCAGAATAGCGAATAGCAATTCTGACTCTATTTCTTGGGAGTGGTCTTTATAAACGAAAAAATTATGGATGTCAATCAAATGATCCCACAAATCATGGATGCGCTGAGGAATCTTGGGCTGACAGAGCGCAATATTTGGAAAAACCATCATGATTTGTACCTGTCCATCAGAAAATTCTATCGCATCCACGGAGTAACACAATATAGCCCGGAGATCATGGCAGAGTACACCTGCATGATCGAAAAAAAGTTCAAAGACGGCAATATTACCAGGAACCGTTATCGAACTCTATTGAAGGCAGCAGACCGCATGAGCGAGTTTTACACCACAGGAAAGCTCCAGTGGGCCTGTAGATTCAGAGGCTCGAAATTCAAATTAAATGAATATTTTGAAGAGCTTCTGGAGCTGTTTCTTTCCACAACTTCATATCATGCCAATACAAAGGGAGATGTCACATGGGCTGTCCGAAAATATTTAGCTTTCCTGGAAACAATGGGGCATAGCAATCTTGCAAATATCAGCATCACGGATGTACAAGCGTTTCTTATATACTGTTCGCGTCATTTAAAGGGCGGAAGCTTGTCAAATGTGAGAGGATATCTCAAGAGCTTTCATTCATATCTGCAAAAGACAGGACAGCTTCTCCTTGATTGCGAAAAAATCCTATCCCAGCCTATAGTCCGGGAAACAAAGATTTTTCCCTACATTACCTGTGATGAAATAAGCACTATATTGAATCAGATTGACAGATCCACAAACATCGGGAAACGCGATTTTGCCATCATCACCCTGGCTATGTATACAGGGCTGCGCGCTGTGGACATAGTCAACCTTAAGCTTGGGGACATAGACTGGAAGACCGGAGAAATCCATGTCATACAACAGAAAACGCAACAAACATTAACTTTACCGCTTACACATGATGTTGGTGACGCAATCAAGGATTATATTATATGCAGCCGGCCAAATTCCAAATCGGAGTATGTTTTCCTTCGAACGAATGCACCATATCAGAAGCTCAGCAATGGCGTATCCATTGCGAATATTTTTAATGATTATCAAAGGAAAGCCGGTATTATTCGGAAGCCTTTTGATGGCAAGGGGTTTCACTCGATCAGACGCGCAGTCGGGAGAAACATGGCTGTTGCTGAAATCCCGGTTACTACAATTTCACAGGTACTTGGCCATGGCAATATCGAATCTGCAAAGCAATATATTTCTCTGGATAGTATACATCTAAAGGAATGTGCGCTGGATTTTCACGGAATCGAAGTCGGAAACGGGGTGCTACCTGAATGAACCAATTTACAAGCAATTTTGCTCCGTTGATGGAAGAGATGCTCGTTTACAAAGAATCTCTTGGTTATGCACGTGCAACATATGAATCCCGACTGCACGATTTTGACCGCTTTTGCCTGACCCACTTCCCTGAAGAATCCCTGTTAAAAAAGGAAATGGTATTGAAGTGGATGGAAAAACGGCCGAATGAGAGTGTACAAAATCTTAAAGTCAGAGGCCAAATCATCCGAGGCCTGGGACAATACCTGGACTCCATGGGGATGGAAGCATACATTCTCCCTGAAATGTTTGTTGGACATTCCGGCAGATTTACGCCATATATGTTTTCCGATACAGAACTCAAAGCGTTTTTTATTGCTGCAGATGGGGTTGCTTCCAACACTGTTGATCCTGGGAAATCCATTGTCATACCTGTGATTTTCCGGCTGATTTACACCTGTGGACTGCGTCCGAACGAGGGACGTGAACTGAAACGGCAGAATGTAAATCTGGACACGGGAGAGATTTTGATAACCAAAACAAAACGGCACAAGGAACGGATCGTGGTTCTGTCCGATGATATGCTCAACCTTTGCAGGGCTTATGAAACCAGGCGCAATATGATATTCCCAGACAGCGAGTATTTCTTTCCGTGTGCCGATGGTCAGGCATATTCCCAACGGCAACTGCAGAGGGAATTCATATCATGTTGGATTCGAGCCAACCCGGGCAAGTCCCCAAATATATTGCCCCGTGTAAGAGTATATGACCTTCGTCACCGTTTTGCCTCCGGAATACTTAACAAATGGCTGGATGAAAAGAGGAATTTATCGGCTATGCTTCCATACCTGCGTGCTTACATGGGGCACGAGAAAATTTCATCCACTGCATACTACATACATCTTCTTCCGGAAAATCTCATCAAATCAGCAGGAATTGATTGGAGTGGATTTCAAGGATTAATACCGGAGGTGGACGTATGGCCCGAATAACTGATCAAATGTTGTTTCAGCTTGTGCATGATTTTTTGAAAATATATCTGCCTCGCCACAAATGCACCAGTCAAAATACAATAAAGGCATACCGGACATCCCTGGAGTTGCTGTTTGACTTTACCAAAAAACAGAAAAATATCGGTCTGGCTGAGATCACGTTCGGAATGCTGGATTATCAAACGGTCATGGATTTCCTTGATCATCTTGAATGCTCCCGTGGCTGCAGCATTACGACAAGAAACCATCGGCTTGCATGTATCCGATCTTTTTTCCGATATGCCGCTTCGATGGAACCAACAACCGTAGTGTATCAGCTTGCATTGAAAAAGATACCTCAGAAAAAGACAGTGACCGCAGTGCCTAAGTTTATGAGTGAGGCTGCTGTCAAAGCACTCCTGGAGCAACCGGATACCAGCACTGCAAAAGGGCTTCGCGATCGGTTTTTCATGATTCTGATGTATGACACTGCTGCAAGAGTTGGGGAAATTCTCAATCTTCGTGTAAAAGATATTCATCCGGGAACTACTCCAACCGCCACGTTATACGGGAAAGGTTCAAAGATGCGTACGGTTCCGCTCATGAAAAAAACAATGGAACATTTCCGCAGTTATATTCGAGCATTTCATCCAAATGCCGATTGTTTTTCCGAAGAATATCTATTTTATGTCGGCCGAGATGGGCAAAAACGCCAGATGTCGGATGACAATGTCCAAAAGTTCATGAAGGCATATGGATTATCGGCCCGACAGATTTGTTCAGAAGTCCCGGACAATGTTCATCCACATCTATGGCGTCACAGCAGGGCTATGCACCTATATCAACATGGTATGGATTTAACCTTGATTTCTCAGTGGCTGGGACATGCGCAACTGGATACAACACTGATATATTCCCATGCCGATACAGAACAAAAGAGGAAAGCTATTGAACAATCAATGGATTCGAATAACCCTCTTGTTGGCAAAGGCGCATTGCTACGCTACCAAGTGGATGATGAGGAGGTGTTGAAAAAGCTCTACGGTTTAAAATGAAAAATTATCCCGACTTTTGCTTGATGACCAAGATTCAATTCAATCCAAATTACCAATACGATTAAAAAGTTATCCCGACATTTTTGGGTGTATTTTCTATGAGAAGCCTTGTTGCAAGACTGGTTACGGAGAATACAGCTTCTATTGTCGGGATAATTCATTTGTCGGGATAACTGCAACACAAGACAACGGTCTTGTGTTGTCATGAAAGTTACGATTGGCTTCAGATACCACCAGACGAAAAGGAAAGTCTGGCGGTCATGCATAGAGTTTCTTTGATTTCCACCTGATAGGTTTTCATAAAAGCAAAGCCTCCTTTCTTGATTTTTGGGCAAAAGAAAAAGACACTGATTTTTTCAGTGTCTAAAAGCGACGCTCAAAAGAGCCTTCATAAAGGTACAAAAACACTCCGATTGGTTACAATATGGAGTTTACTTGTATTAATATATTCGATCACCGTTTATTCTCGTGTTTTCCATATTGCCATCGGATGATTACGGATGCGTTCTAAAATCTGTGCGTCCTCAAAAAGCAGCTCGGGATGATATTCACCGTTTTTAAATGCCCTCAAAAACTCTGCTTCGTTATCACCGAGTTCAGAAAACATTGACAGGTAGTCACTAACCCGTTGCTTTGCTGCTGTTAGATCAAACCGCTCTTTTTTTCGGATTACTGGGTATAAATCTGTCCGAATCTTATACTCCGTCAGTTCATCAATCTTTTCCAAATTGAAGGTTTCAGAAACAGCCTCGCCGCCGACAGCATAGTAGAATATGGCGCATTTTTTCAGCAGAGGGAGTTCTGTTTCATCAAACAATCCAAAATAGATCATGTTATTAATATCATACAAATCACGGGCTGCCGCTCTTGTGAGCAAAGCAACAATCTTGCTTGCAAAGATCTCAATGGAAGCTAAAGAGTTCACCTTAAAAGAATCCAGTATGCCAAGTGTTTCAATTGACCTTTGCTCCAGGGGCAGAATATGGGAACGCAGGGAGTAATTGATTTCCACCTTGATATTATCTTTCATGCCCGCAGTATTTGCATAGGAAAACACATAAGAATCCAGGCTGTGGTAGGATTTTGATTTAGGGCTTAATTCATATCCGCTCATCACCATGTATTTGAGGACGCTATCCGAGATTTTTTGGCGTTCCTCAAACATTTCTTCCCGAGAATCATTATGTGTGTAATCAAGGTCGATGTCTACAGATAACCTCGGCAGGTTGAAAATAGTCATATTGATTGCCGTTCCGCCTTTTAGCGCAAGGCTCTCACGCAGCAGCGGGTCGCTGTTTATATATTTCAGTATTTCCGACAACCGGAATACTTTTTCTAATGTATCGCGGATAAACCCTAATTCCCGCGCCTGTTTTCCAAGCTTACGCTTATCATAATCAAACAAATTCATTGCCTCCTTCCGATATAAGGGCTAAAAGCTGCTCCGGTACAAACAGCCTCCACTTTTTGTTATATATGGATTTTTCTTTTTCCAATCCGTGGTACAGGTATCGAACACTTTTTGAGATCTCGGCTTCACAGGCTTTAAAAAACGTATCCGTTATTTTCAGGGAATCCTTGAAATGCTCCAGGATATATCCTGCTTTCTGAAACAGGATTTGTTTGCCGTAGCTTTTCAGATAGCAAAGCAGCTTTGTTTCATCTGCATATGGCATCATTTCAAGGCTTCGGAGCAGTTCTTCCAATCCACCGATTTTCTCAAAATCGTTGATGCTGTCTATGACGGTGCGTTCCAAATCGGTTACACGGGTGCCGTCCGGTTTTTTT
>MWDG01000059.1 GCA_002070455.1 Deltaproteobacteria bacterium ADurb.Bin151 | reverse complement strand
GGTCCGGGCAGCGGCCCGGTGGGCGTGGCGGAAAAGCTGGTCGATTTCCTGCCGGTGCCCCGCGTGGTGAAAAACAGCGAGGGGTACAGCCTGTCGGAAGACTTTCCCGATGGCATCGGGCGCGTCCGCGCCTTTTACGGAAATTTCACGGTTATCGTCAAAGCCTACGCCTACCTCCGCTCACTGGGCGCGGAAGGTCTTCGGCGCTCGACGGAAATGGCCGTGCTGAACGCCAACTATATCAAGGAAAGATTAAAGCCTTATTTTGATCTGCCCTGCGACCGGGTTTGCATGCATGAGTGCGTGTTTTCGGGGAATCGTCAGGTTGCCGGAAGCGGTGTGCATACCAGCGACATCGCCAAGCGGCTGATCGACTTCGGCTACCACCCGCCAACCATCTATTTCCCGCTCATCGTGCCGGAGGCCATCATGATCGAGCCGACGGAAACGGAAAGCACGGAAACGCTCGATGCCTTCTGCGACGCCATGATCGCCATTGCGAAAGAGGCCAAAGAGAATCCGCAGCGGGTCAAGGACGCGCCGCTTTCCACGCCGGTTGGCCGCCTCGACGAAGTCCTGGCCGCCCGCAAGCCGGATGTGTGCTGGAAAAAAACCTGAAGGCCGATCCCCCGGGGACTCCCATGAACCCAAAAGCCCTGCCGCCGCTTTTGCGCAAGCCGCCCTGGCTCAAGGTGCGGCCGCCATATGACGACGCCTGCCGCCGCATCCGCTCGACGCTTTCCGGCCTAAAGCTGCACACCGTCTGCCAGGAAGCGGCCTGTCCGAACATGGCGGAATGTTTTGCCTGCGGAACGGCCACCTTTCTGATTCTCGGAAATATTTGCACGCGCAACTGCCTGTACTGCAATGTTGCCCACGGCCGACCCCAGCCGCCGGACGAGCAGGAAATCAGCCGTCTGATCGGCGCTGTAAAGCAGATGCGGCTGCAATACGTGGTGCTGACGTCCGTAACGCGGGATGATTTGCCGGACGGCGGCGCGGGTGTGTTTGCCAATGCTATTCGCCGCCTGCGCGTAGAAATTCCCGGCTGCAAAATTGAAGTGTTGATTCCCGATTTTCAGGGCAATCCGGACGCGCTGGCACGAGTGATCGGCGCGGCGCCGGATGTCATCAATCACAACATGGAAACGGCAAAACCGCTGTTTCGCGAATTGCGCCCGCAGGGAAATTACCGCCTTTCTTTAGAGCTCCTCTCCCGCGTTGCGGCCGCGGGGCAAATCTCCAAGAGCGGCTTCATGGTGGGGTTCGGGGAGCAAAAAGAAGACATCCTGCGCCTGATGGATGATCTCGCCGCGGTTTCCTGCGCGCGGCTCACCATCGGGCAATACCAGCAGCCGACGCGGCGGCACTGGCCGGTTGCCAAATATTACTCCCCCGATGAATTTTCAGAATTCAAAGAAATCGCTTACGCAAAAGGTTTTCAATGCGTGGAATCCGGTCCGCTGGTTCGCAGTTCCTATCACGCGGCCCGCGCAAATACAGGACCAACCTAAAGTTTAACCCAGATTACGCAATAGACAAGAAAGGAACTTCATGTGTCATTTCGACCGAAGGGAGAAATCTTAAAACCATTGAGATTAATAAAGATTTCTCGTCGCTGCGCTCCTTCGAAATGACAGAGCAAATCGAAAATGCCTCTATTGCGTAATCTGGGTTTAAACAATATGTTCCATTGTTATTGCGACTATCCCCCATGTGGTTTCGATCAACCCTCTTGTCCTTTCGACCATGCCTCTATGTCCTTCCGACCTTCTTGTCATCTCAACCCTCTTGTCCTTCCGACCCTCTTGTTATCTCAACCTTCTTGTCATCTCAACCCTCTTGTCCTTCCGACCCTCTTGTCATTTCGACCCTCTTGTCATTTCGACCGAAGGGAGAAATCTTTAAGATTTCTCAGTCGTCTTGACAAGTCGGGACTCCTTCGAAATGACATGAGGGGGGTACGCCACTCATTGGAAACCTAAATTCCCGCAAGCAGAATCGTATCTGCCCCTATTCTATTAATAGGTTACCTCCATTCGTTGTTACAATTTACCGGGAAAGCAGGTGGAAAGGCACAAAAAGTGTGCTTCGCTCCTGGGATGACGCGGGGTGGATGTACTACGCTCCTTCGAAATGACAGAGCAAATCGAAAATGCCTCTATTGCGTAATCTGGGTTTAAACAATATGTTCCATAGTTATTGCGACTATCCCCCATGTGGTTTCGATCAATAAGAACCAAGAAGGGCAAAAGCGGCTCCTAGAATTCAGCAGGCGGACAAGCACGTCCCGGTTTTAGGCATTGCCGGAAGATTTTCTTCGTCTGCCCGTCCTCTTTCGCTTTTCGCCGTCTTCACCGTAATAGTAGTAATGGTATTGATAGTAATAGTAACTGTCTCTGCCGGTGCTCACGCAATTGAGGATTGCTCCCAAGACCTTGGCATTTACGGCTTTAAGGTTTTCCAGTCCACTTTTAACAACTTCCATATGGGTTTCACCGGCTCGGATCACCAGAATAATTCCGTCACTGTACTTGCTCAGAATAGAAGCATCGGTGACAGCCGTAAGTGGCGGAGAATCGATAATAATCATGTCATATATTTGCCGCAGCTCTTTTAAAACGTCAGCCATTTTGTTGGATCCGATGATTTCTGACGGATTAGGCGGCAGCGGGCCCGACGAAAGAATATCCAGGTTTGGAATTTTGGTCGGCATGATCGCATCGGCAAGTTCACTCTCGCCAACCAGAACGTTAGAAATTCCCTTGTCCCTGGTCACTTGAAAGATCTTGTTCAGTTTTGGCTTGCGCATATCGCAATCCACTACCAGCACTTTGCTGCCCATCTGGGCGACAACAGAGGCCAGATTCGCCACCGTCGCCGTTTTCCCTTCCGACGGCGCGGCACTGCTGACCAACAGAACCTGGGGCGCCCGATCGGCCGAGGAAAACAGAATATTGGTGCGAATACCCCGGTAGGATTCACTGACGGTAGAGGACGGGTTGCTTGCCGTAATCAGATCAATTGCGGGATGAGGCTCCCCTTCTGCCGTTGATGAGGAATCCGTCGTATCGCTGAAATCCGGAACCGGACCCAGATAGGGAATACGGAGATGATTTTTGATATCCGACGGAACTTTCACGGTATTGTCCAGTCGTTCCAGGAAAAAAGCGGTTCCCAGGCCCAATGCGATCCCCAGCAGGAAACCCAGCGACATGTCCCGGGCTTTCTTGGGTTTGACCGGCGAGACAGGAACTTCGGCCGGGTCTATAATCCGAATGTTGCCTGTTCTGATATCTTCCGTCAGTGCCGTTTCTCTCAGGCGCTTGAAAAGCAGATCGTACATTTCCTTTGTGCTGTCCGATTCTCTTTTCAGCACATTATATTGGATTGCTTTTTCATTCATATTGAGAGATTCGTTCTTCTGCCGGGACAGCGCTCCCTTCAGTGTTTGCTCTCTCGCGCTTGCCACCTGGTATTCGTGCTGCAGCGATTTGATCACACGCTTGATTTCGTTCATTCTTTGCGTGCGGAGTGAATCCTGCTCATTCTGAAGAGCGACAATCTGGGGATGTTTTTTTCCGTACTTGTTGGAAAGTTCGGACATTCTATTTTGATTTTTTACTTCCATGGCCTTGATCTGTTGAATCAGCGCATTATTGATAATTTCCGAGATGGAATCGGCCATATCCGGATTCTTTTCCAGTTCCGCGGCTCTTCTGTAGCGTGTTTCCGCTTCCGCCCTTCTCATTTCAGCTTCAACGACCTGAGCATTGAGAGCCGACAGTTTCTGGGCGGTGATATTCTCCACATCCGAGGAAAAGTCTGTAATGATTCCCTGCTGCTCTTTATATTGGAGCAGTTTCTGCTCGGCTTCATCGACCTTCTTTTTCCCCTGCTCTATTTCGTTGTTGAGAAAAACAATCGCATCCTTCGTCGCCTTCAATCGTGTTTCCAGGCTTGTATCGATGTAGGCCTTCGCCAGCGTATTCGCGATTCGTGCAGCCAAAGCGGGGCTTGTCGATTCATAACTGACATCCACCAGGCGGCTGTTCCTAATCGGGCTC
Source organism: Deltaproteobacteria bacterium ADurb.Bin151 (assembly GCA_002070455.1). Taxonomy (GTDB): domain Bacteria; phylum Desulfobacterota; class Syntrophia; order Syntrophales; family Smithellaceae; genus UBA8904. Next base: position 8,480 of record MWDG01000059.1, on the reverse strand, counting down.
ACTTCGATTCCACCGATAAAGCGGCTGACAAGGCCGGAATCATCTTTGCTTTCTTCCTTCTGCTGGATCTCGTTTGGATCCTCCGTATTGAAAAATGAGCCGATATAAGCGATAAAATCACCCACCCAGCTACTGGGGTTAAAATCTTTGTCTTTGTCCAACTGCAGGCGCTTGATGACTTCTCTTGCCACCGTTCGCGATTCAATAATTTTGTATTGCGTCTGATAATAATCGATCCCCGTAGCATCTACGGACATGACTTCTTCAAACGAGAGCACCTTGGGATTGTCTTTTTCAATAATGAGACGAACCGTCCCTTTGTAGATGGGTGTTGCCGTAAAGGTAAAGATCGTCACACTGACCATAATCACCGCGAAAATGGTCAGAATCGTCCAGCGGTGCTTGATGACAACCCTCAGATACTCGGGAAAGTCGATATTGCCGAGGCGCTGCGTAATCGCTTCCCGCAGAGACTCGGGAATGTTGATATTTTTTAAATTCAGATTTTTACGATCCATGATTAGAAAAAGCTTTCCGGCACGATAATCAAATCGTTGGGCTTGACAAAGACGGCCTGGTTTATCTTGCCTCCCTTGGTGATGGCATCAACGCGCACTTCGTAGATTTTTTCTATTCCATTCTCATTGCGCACAATTCTTGTTTCATTGCGTGAGGCGATGGGCGTAAACCCTCCGGCCATGCTGACAGCCTCCACGATATTGATATCCTTCTTGGTAAAGGTATAAGAACCGGGGTTTTTAACCTGACCCATAATATAGAAATAATTTTCTTTTGGAATATACAGAACATCCTTATCCATCAGGGGAATGTTGGATATCTGATCTTTCCCCTTCAGCAGGCCCTGCAGATCAAAATTGATCACAATTTTTCTTTCACCCTGCTCATCGGATTTTATGGTGCGGATGATCATGGCTTCCTGCATTTCGCCTGTTGCGGAATCCACTCCTCCGGCCTTGGAAAGGCCGTCCAGAATCAATTCTTTTGCCTGGATGGGGTAAGTGCCGGGACTCTTGACCGCGCCTAGAACAGAGAATTTACTGCTGGCATACTGCGTGACCATGACGGAAACATGGGCATTATTAAGATATTCACCCCTCGCCAGTTCTTTGGAGATCAGTTGTTCAATTTCGGACGTCGTCAATCCGCCTACCTGAAGCCGGCCGACCAAAGGAAATGAAATCAGCCCGTCCGACGACACGCGGATGGAGTCTTTGCTCAGGTCCTGCTCATCATAGACCGTAATACTGAGAACATCGTAGCCACCGACACGGTAATCGCTCAGCTCGCTTTTGCCGGAAGGTCCGGCATACTTTGCCAGATACTCGACAACGGTAAAGCTCTGCGTTTTTTCCAGGATATCTTTCAGGCCGGTGTCATCTTTTGCGCCCAGCGTTTTCTTAATTTCCCAAGCCTTAACCTGATCCTCTTTCTTCAGACCTGCCAGCGGATTTTCGACTTCCGTAATTTTTACAACTTCACCGGTCATGGCTCCGCAGGCGGTAAAAATGCAAAGCAACCCGCACAGCAATGTGAAATTCCACAAGGACTTTAGCAAACGCGGCGAATAATATTTTAGTTTCTTTAGACTATTGATGTAGTTTCCTAAAACAAAATTAGACATAGGGGACTTCATAACACAAAAACTTTTCATAATGTTTAAATGGTTACGTCGACCATTCCCTTACTTCATTCCAACCGCACAGCTTTGTCCTTTCGACCGTCCTTCTTGTCATTTTGACATCCTCTGCTGTAGCTGCGACCACCCTTCCTGTCATTTCAACCACCGTTATGTGATTTTGAACTTCCCCTTTGTCATTTTGACCACTGTTATGTCATTTCGACCACTGTTATGTCATTTCGGTCACTGTTATGTCATTTCGATCTTCCCCTTTGTCATTTCGACCGAAGGGAGAAATCTTTAAGATTTCTCAGTCGTCCCGGCAAGTCGGGACTCCTTCGAAATGACATGAGGGTGAGTTCTACCCCTTTGAAATGACAATGACGGTGCGCTCTACCCTCTCGAATGACACCGGTGGCGCGCCTTGCTCCCCGAAATGACATGATCGTGGATTAAGCAAAGATTTTCAAATACTCCATGGTCATCCGCGAGAAGTCAACTTAGTGCGTCTCCCATAAAAAGGGAGACGCACTAAGTTTTAATCATGATCAGGGAGGACTTGTGGGTTTAACCGTAGATGTCGTTGAGGACGTCGTTGAGGACGTCGTCGTCGTTACCTCTACCGTAGTCGTCATAACAGACGTCGTCTGCACAGATGTGGTCGGAGCCACCGTCGTAGGGGCTACGGTTGTCGGCGCCACTTCCTTTTGTATCGCCTCAACCTTCTTTTCCTCTTGTTGCGCCTGCTCCGCCAACTGATTCAGTTTTTCAAGGTCAGGGTTGGCGGTATCGGCTATTTTATTCGCCTCTTGTGCCGCCTGTTCCGCTGCCTTGGCCGCCTCTTCAGCTTTCTTAGCGTCTTCGGCAAGCTTTTTCGCCGCTTCTTTCTCTTCTTCGACTTTGGCCTTATCTTTTTCTTCTTTAACGGTTTTTTCCTGTTCTTTCTGTTTTTCCTTGATCTGTTCCACGGCAACCTTGGCATTGGCCGCGGCTATATTGGCATCAACGGTAGCATTGGCCACCTGCGCCATTTCTCTGACTTTTGCATCCGGGTTGTTTTGAACCAAAATCACAGCCGCTTCCTTGACAACTTGCAGCGTTTCGACCTTGGCTTTAGCCTGATCGACTTCCTTGCCTGTAGCTTGTGCTTGCTCTGTTTTGTCATGCGCCTGAACAAGTGCTTGATACACTCTTGTTTTTGCCGCTTCTGAAATACCGGGATTTTCAAAAAATCCCCGGATGACATTCCCGACCACAGCCGCCTCACCGCTGTACATATTCAAAAAAGTCTGCATCGATGTTGGATTGAAGCCGTAATCGGCGTCCGACCCGCGGATGCCGCAGACTGCCGTCGGCGACTGCAAAAAATTATTGGTGCGGGATTGACCGGATTTGAACCAGAGCTTTCCCAGAAAAACGGTGATTCGCCGCGTCATAGCGGTACTCTTGAAAAAAGTTCCGCTTTCTTCAGGTCTTTCCTGTATCATGATCTGAGTATTGGGATTAACTTTTACAATACCGCCGTCGGTAAAAGTAACCTGCGCTTCTCCTTTTTTGGTGAGAAGCATGTCTCCGGTTTTCACCTGATGGCCGGTGGCGACAACTTTTTTGACCGTATCGCCGGACTGGACGAGCACTTCGCCCTTGAAGCTCGATATTCGTCCGATCGAAGCCTCCGCGAAAGAAGGCAAGATCAGCAGAACCGCCAAGATCATCATCATCATGACCATCGGATAAGTTTTCATGGACGTGGCTTTAATGAAAATTCCGGCAAGCTTTTTTGAATTTTTCATTTCTCACTTCTCCCCGAACTGTTGAACAGTTCCTGTAATTAAGATTCCTAAGCTTATTTTTTGCAAGTTAACCACAACATCGGCAAAATTTCATTATAAATCCTAACAAACTTTGCTATTGCACCGCAGGTTAGCCCCTGCGCAATCATCGCTCCATTAATAAGCAAGCTTTAGCGTCAACATGGCCTGATTATCGCGGTATTCATTGACGGCAATATTGGAATCTTTGCGCCAATACTTGTACGACACACCCAATGTCATCCATTTCTGAATACGGTAGTCGAGGCCCGTGATGAAAATATAATTGTTGTCGGATCTGCTGTTGCCCACGGGCAGATTGTAGTCATTTTTGCTGTACTGTCCGCCGACAGTCAGTATAAACTTGGTCAGGAATTCCTGCTCCAGGGTCAGCCCGATTCCCGTATCATCGAAGTAATCATTGGTATCCGCGGCGGTGTCGCGGACGGCCCTGTCGATGTTCAAGGTAATCGCCGTCGTCGTGATGGGTCTATAGGTAAGGGACGTGGCGGCGATCCAGGTGTTTCTGTTTTCACGACGCGCTGCCGTGGGGGTGAATTCGTTTTTGTAGGTTTTCCATTGATAACCAAAGTTTAACTCACCGTTTATTTTTGCCGTCGGATCCCATGCCAAACCGAAATTGGCACGATGATAATCATAGTCGGCGCTATTGTCCTTGTTCAATCCGGCGAAAAACTGGTCATAGCTCCTCTGTCCGTAATGATAGCGGGCAAATCCCCATGTCTTGGAAAGAATTTTTGTTTCCAGCCCCAGACCAAATTCGTTGTTGTAGTAATCCTGGCTGTAATCCAGAATATCCTTATATTGCTGTTTGTAGAAATTGTAATACAAAAGAACCTTAAAAGCGTTGGCGAAATTATAGCCGATCTTGCCTTTGAGATCATCCGTCCAGCGTTTGGTTACCCGACCCACGGCATACTGGTCAGGGCTGCTGTACGGATCTTCCAAAGTCATCCACGCATTGCGCAGGCCGATAATCAGACCGCCGGGCGCTTCGTAGTTGCCGTCAAATAACACCTTCTGGTTTTTCCAGTTGTTGCTGCTGTTGGTGTTATAAAAAGCCCAGTCTCCCTGATAGCCCAGATTGATGCGGCCTCTTTCCGGAATGTTATAATTCAGCATAATTCCCGGCATGACGTGATAAATCCAGTCAGATTCTTTTTTATTGGCTAAATTATCGGCGCCGTTTTTCAGGTAAATGTTATCGTCATATAAAACCTGTCCGTTCAAACTGGGAGTGATCATCAGATTTCCGAACCTGAGATTCCCCGTCCCTGTCTGCGCGAAAAGCCAGTTCGGTGCAGCCAAAAAAAACAAAACCAAGAGGATGGAAATTTTAGTTATGATTTTCAATTTTTTACCTCCTTCATCAGCTTAAAAAAGAATTGTTAACCCTGATGTAACTTTTTGTTTGAAAGAGTCCTTCCAGTTCAAAGCAACCCAAGAAATATTTACTTATATTCCTCTATAATATCTTTCTATTCTCTTGAAATTACGAATACGTCATCTTGTAATAATAAACTGAATTTTTCCATACACTGAAGAATAACTTGAAGTCAAGAAGATTTTCCTATAAGAACGAGAGGCCTAAAAAATAATATTTTCAAACGGATAATCTCTATTGGATGACAAAACTATGCATACGACAACCGGGCAGCTTGATTTGAGTCAGCATCTCACCATAGTAATTCCCGCGCTGAATGAGGCTTTGACCATCACCGACATCATTCATCAGTGCAAGGATATTTCCGATGATATCGTGGTGATCGACGGAAATTCCCCGGACGGAACGGCGGATATTGCCCGCCGGGCCGGTGCAAAAATCGTTCAAGATCACGGCCGGGGCAAAGGAGAAGCCATCCGGACCGTCATCCCCCATCTGCAAAAGGAAATCACCGTATTTATTGACGCGGATGGATCCCATGATCCAAGGGACATACCGGCTCTTGTTTCCCCCATCATCGAAGACCGGGCCGATCACGTTTCCGCGTCCAGGCTCATCGGCGGATCCAGTGAGCTGCACGGCGGATTTGATGAATGTTTTCGGCTGATGGGAAGCTCTTTTATCACGGCCTGCATCAACAACCGCTTCGGCGTATTGCTTTCAGAAAGTCAGAACGGGTTCAGAGCCATCAAGACCAACGTATTGAGAGCGCTTGATTTGCGAGAAGACATTACAACCATCGAACAGGAAATGATCATTAAAACCCTGAAGAAGGGCTTTCGAATGGGGGAAGTGCCGTCGCATGAACACAAACGAAAAGCGGGATACTCCAAAATCAGCGTCCGCAGAGTTGCCTTCCGCTATGTTTACAGCATGGTCAAATATTTATATTTCTGATGGCGATAAAAATTCCCCTGGGCAAAGCGCAACACCGCCACCCGTCTCCTTTCAAAGGAGCATAAAAATTGTTATCATTCCGAAGGAACGAAGTAATTTGTCATTTCGAAGGAGCAAGGTGCAACACCCGTGTCATTTCGAGGAGCAAGGCGAATGAGAAATCTTCCAACCACTTGGTGTCATTTCGAGGAGCATAAAAATTGTCATTCCGAACCGCCGAAGGCGTGTGAGGAATCTTGAACCTTTAAAAACAAGATTTCTCACATGCGTTCGAAATGACATGGTGGGCGGGCGGAATGACAAAAGGACAAGATTTCTCCCTTCGGTCGAAATGACAAGGAAGGGTCGAAATGACATACACACCCGTGTCATTTCAAAGGAGCAAGGCGATTGAGAAATCTTCCAACCGCTTGGTGTCATTTCGAGGAGCGAAGCGACGAGAAATCTTATACGGTGTCATTCCGAAGGAGCGAAGTAATTTGTCATTTCGAGGAGCATAAAAATTGTCATTCCGAACCGCCGAAGGCGCGTGAGGAATCTTGAACCTTTAAAGACAAGATTTCTCCCTTCGGTCGAAATGACATGGTGGGCGTTCGAAATGACATAGTGGGCGGTCGCAATGACAAGAGAAGCGGTCGAAAGGACATACACACCCTTGTCATTTCGAAGGAGCAAGACGATTGAGAAATCTTCCAACCACTTGGTGTCATTTCGAAGGAACGAAGTAGTTTGTCATTTCGAGGAGCGTAAAAATTGTCATTCCGAACCGCCGAAGGCGCGTGAGGAATCTTGAACCTTTAAAGACAAGATTTCTCGTCGCTTCGCTCCTCGAAATGACATGGGGGGAGCGGTCGAAGGACACATGGGGCGGTCGCAATGACAAGAGAAGAGGTCGTAATGACATGGGGAGCGGTCGAAGGACACATGGGGCGGTTGAAAGGACAGGGAAGAAATGACGAAATGACATGGGGGGAAGGTCGAAATAACGCTTTAAGCAGCTTTTAAAAAACCATGGCCAGAATTTTACTATTCAATCCCACTGATTCCCAGGGAAATGCTTATACCCGTGAAGGCCGCTGCACGCAAAAAGCCGATACGTGGGGCACGGTCTGGCCGCCCCTGTCCCTGGCTACCGCCGCGGCCATGCTCCAGCAAGACGGGCATCAGATCAGCGTCATTGATTTTTCGGCGGCCGTCCCGCAAAGAAAGTCCCTGTCGGAAACCATCCAGTCGATCAAACCAAATTTTGCCATCTGGCCGACCGGCACGGAAACGCTGTCCTTTGATGTAAGGCTGGCGGAACTGATTAAAGAAAACAGCTCTTCAACCATTACTGCTGTTTTTGGCACACATGTCAGCGCCCTGCCCGGGCAGGCCTTGGCCAATCCCTGCATTGACGCGGTCATTCGCCGCGAGCCGGAAGGCATTATTCGGGAATTATGCCGCAGCGCTCCGGCCAAATGGGCCGGCATTGACGGCCTATCCTACCGCGATCCGTCGGACGGTCAAATCCTCAGCAATCCGGACGCCGCGTTTCTTGAACCGGAAACCATTCCGGCGCCGGCCTGGCATTTCCTGAACCTCAACGGCTACCGGCTGCCTTTAAAAAACAGGAAATTCCTGATCATCGCGCCCATCCGCGGCTGCCCTTATGCTTGCAATTTCTGTACGGCAGAAATTTATTACGGCAGGAAACCGCGCTACCGCCCTGTAGAAAACGTCATTGACGAAATTGCCGGCGGCATATCTCGCCACGGCATTCGGGATTATTTTATCTGGGCGGATACCTTTACAGTCCATCGGGAATATGTGCGCAACTTCTGCCGAATGATACTCGACAGGAAGCTTTCCATCGCCTGGACCTGCAACAGCCGGGTTGACACCCTGGATGAGGAAACGCTGGCGCTGATGAAAAAGGCCGGTCTCTGGATGATCAGCTTCGGCCTCGAATCCGGCAGCAACGGCATTCTGGAGGCATCGGGAAAGCGGATGACCGTGGAACAATCGCGGCAGGCGGTGCAGATGGCCCATGAGATGGGGATTAAAACGGCCGGACACTTCATGTTCGGCTTGCCGGGGGAAACAGCGGCAACCATGAAAGAAACGCTGGACCTCGCCCTGTCGCTTCCTCTTGATATCGGTCAATTCTACGCGGCGACCCCTTTTCCCGGCACAAAACTTTTTGCCCAGGCCGGCAAACAAGGCTGGCTGAAGCCTGATGTGGTCATGTCCCAGTCCAGAGCGGTGATGGATCTTCCGGAACTGAAGAGCCGCGATATTGATCGATGCATACGGTACGCGTATAGAAAGTTCTATCTGCGTCCGCGGATAATCTGTGGTATAGGATCCATGATTGATCCTCGGGCACAAATGAAATATTTTTTTTCAAAGAGGAGTTGAGGGGCAAGAAGGACAAGATTTCTCACATGCGTTCGAAATGACATGGTGGACGGGCGGAATGACAAAAGGACAAGATTTCTCCCTTCGGTCGAAATGACAAGGAAGGGTCGAAATGACAAGGAAGGGTCGAAATGACATACACACCCGTGTCATTTCGAAGGAGCGAAGCGACGAGAAATCCTTCAACCACTTGGTGTCATTTCGAAGGAGCGTAAAAATTGTCATTCCGAACCGCCGAAGGCGCGTGAGGAATCTTGAACCTTTAAAA
>MWDG01000058.1 GCA_002070455.1 Deltaproteobacteria bacterium ADurb.Bin151 | reverse complement strand
GTCCTTTCATGATGGAGGTGCCAGGACCTGGCATAGAGGAAGCAAGACATTTTGTATGCATAACTCCATGCCAGGGCCTGAAAAATACCGGTGGCATGTATTTTTGTCATCATAGGTTGTCTATTTCATGCCTGCTAATTTCTTATGCATTGCCACGAAGGGGCCGTCCTCGCGCCAAGCGTGGCAGGTGTTGATCAGATATTTCAGAAACATCTTGGCCTGATCAGCATCGATACCTGACGGTTTTTGTGATTGATGTGCGGCAAATCCCTGGACAGCAGCTGGCGCCATGGCCGTGAGTAGCTCCATTAAATGGGTGCAGCCTTTGCTGCCTCCGGCTATTTTTTTTACTTTTGACGTGAACCCTCGTGTAATCGTCAAGCCCTTAATAGGGGCAAGGCAATCGATTGTTTCCCGGCATACTTCCCGAGGAACTGAGACCAGATCAACGTCAATGTCCTCAATAACAAAATTGGAACAGTTGACCAGCAGGCGAATGCACATATGATGAATCACACCCCGCGGAAAAATTTCTCCCGTTAAGGTATGCGAGTCCTGAAAACGGTCATCCTTCAGGCAGCCTTCTACGATAATCCGCTGCCCGTCACATTCGTATGTTGATACTTCAATATTCCTTGTGTGTAATTTCCCCCCTTTTGAATTCCAGATGGATTGCATTTTTACCGTATTCTCCTGAACCATGTATTTAAATAACCGTTGAACCCGCTTATAAAAACCTTAGCCAATTATAGTGCTTTCGATTTTTCAGGTAAGATCGGTCGTGATCATGTTCATAAGCCTCTTTTTCGAGAGAAATGTTGCGATAAGCATTCCCTTTGCAGAACAGCCGAATCAACCATTCAAAAAAATACCACAAATAAAAGAAAATATAGAGCATTTCTTTCATTTGCGCGGTGTGGATGGCCTCATGAATCACCGTTTGCCGATTAATTTTCAGGCCTTTGGGGACAATCAAAATTCCGAACAAATTGATTGCATCGATTTTTTTCATTGGAATAAGCTTTGTGTTAATGATGATCATGATTCTTTGATAACCTGGTTGGTCAGGGTCCCGATATTTTCAATCTCAACGCTTATCACATCTCCTTCCTGAAGAAACAACGGCGGCTGGCGGGTGAATCCGACGCCTTCCGGTGTGCCCGTTAGAATAACGGTGCCCGGAAGCAGGGTCATCGCGCAGCTCAGGTTGCTGACAATAGTCTGGATGTTGAAAATCATTTCCGATGTTCTGGCATCCTGAACAATCTGTCCATTGAGAATGGTACGGATCGCCAGATTATTGGGATTGTCAATTTCGTCTTTGGTTACAATCCAGGGGCCAAGCGGGCAGAAGGTGTCAAAGCTCTTTCCCCTGGCCCATTGCCCCTTCTGTTTGTCAAACTGCCAGTCCCGTGCACTGACGTCATTGGCGCAACTATAACCAAAAATGTGATCCATGGCCTGGTCAGGCTTTATGTTTTTTGCGGACTTGCCGACCACAACCGCCAGTTCCGCTTCGTAATCAACCATGTCCGGCCCCGTTGCAGGAAGCACAACAGGATGGTTGTGACCGGTGATGCTGCTGGTTGCTTTAATGAACAAAATCGGCTGATCCGGACAGGACATGGCGGTTTCATCACCATGTTTTTTATAATTGATTCCCAGCGCAAGTATATTCAAAGGAATAATGGGTGGAAGCCATAGGCTGATCTTTTCTTCCCGTGAGGTGATTTTATAATTGCCCGGCACATCCCCTTCAATGATTTTTGCAATATCAGGCCGGTTTGGCGAAAAGACACCGTAGAAGATTTCTTTGCTGGCAGAGGCAAAACGGATAATTCTCATGATACCTGGACTCCTTTGCGGGATTGTTCATGCAGCGTAATAGTATTTTTTAGCATGACCCGCCATTGAAATCAACTTCCATTGCCTGGATAATAGCCCTTGTCATCAGGGATGTTTTTCCTGTATAAAATGAAAACGAGGCTTTGCGGCCTGTTCAAAGAACAGGGATTGAAACATGACGGATATGCTTGAGTATATCAGCACATGGTCGGTGCTTAAATGGGTGGTTCTGGTTCTTGTTGCCGGATTTATCGGCCAGTTTGGCAGAATGCTGGCCGAGGCCATTATCGCGAAGGTACGCCTTCGCCGCGCCAAACGAGACGCTCTGACGGACGATCAACAAAAAGCGACCGTCGCTGGGTCCATTGAGAACACCATGTCAGATCTCCCATCCAAGCCACCTGTGGAACCATCTGACGTGTTGCTGCCCTCCAAACCGGTTGTTGATGTGGAAGTCCCGGATAAGAAATTGCTGAAGGCCATGGCCAAGGCAAGGAAGAAAGAAGCGAAAAAAAAATCATCCTAGCCATGAACGGGCGGCAGGCCGGACTGGTCCTCAGGAGTTGAGTGTTTTTTGCTCCCGGCGTAAAGTTCGTATTCAAGCAGGCGGCACTCGATTTCACCGTTGTAAAAGGGTATCCTTCTTTTCGTGCGCAGCCCCACCTTTTTGATCATCTCCAGATTGCCGGTGAAAATATATCCACGGTAGCCCCGGTTGATACTTTTAAACCAGTTCCCGCAACCCTCGTAAAGCGATTCCAGTCGCTGCAAAGCGGAGAGAGTTGCGTCCGGGTGAACCTGATCGGCAGCTTTACGGATAATGATTTTTTGCCCCGGTCCAATTTCTTTCCTGCGTCCCGCCTGTTGTTTCTGGATTTTTAAAGGTTCCATGCGTTCGCCGTAAGGGGGATTCATCATGATGATGCCGCCTCCCGCCGATATCGGTGTTTTTTCAAACGGGCAGGTTATGAATTCAATCAGGTGGTCTACACCCGCCGTTTTGGCATTCAACCGTGCCGCATGCACTGCTGCCGCATCAATATCCGTGGCGATAATCTTTGATAATAATTGTTTTGAGGCTTTGTCACGCGCTGTTTTGCGAAACTCCTGCCAGAGTGCATAGGGGAAATCTTTTATATACATGAAACCGTAATTGTTGCGTCCCAATCCCGGGGCGCGATGGAGAGCGATCATCGCCGCTTCGATCGCCAGGGTGCCGCTGCCGCACATCGGGTTAACGAAGGGCGTCCTGCCCTGCCATCCTGTAGCCAGGATCAGGGAAGCGGCCAGGGTTTCCTGCATCGGAGCTGCAAGCGGAATCTTGCGATATCCTCTGCGTGAGAGACGATCGCCTGAAGTGTCAAGATAAACCATTGCCTGATCATTGCGCCAGTAAATGTGGACGACGGCTTTGTCTTTTTCCGGCCCCGAATCGGGGCGGATGCCGCTTTTGTCCCGGATCCGGTCGACAATCGCGTCTTTGGCCTTGACATTGGCAAAGCGTGAATCGGTGATCAGCGGATGGTCGACGGTGGAGGTGACACAAACATAGGCGTTCGGTCCGGAGTCATACAGAAGTGTCTCCCAGGGAATGGCGTTGATACGTTCATACAGCGCTCCCGGAGAAATTACCTTGAAGATTTGCAACTGATAAAGGACGCGCTGGGCCGTGCTCAAATGAAGGTTGAGCAGCATCGTATCTTCCAGGGTCCCTTCCGTTGAAACCGCCGTGTCGATTTCATTTACAACCGGGAAACCGAGCGCCTCAATTTCCGACTTCAGATAGGGCGCAACCCCTTTCGGGCAGGTTATAAGGATCCTGTTTTTCTTTTTCCAGATGGACATGACAGGGCTTTAACACAGCCTGGACAACTTGGCAATCACAATAAGATTTTTTCGTGAAATGCCATCCCCGATGAAAGCGTGATGATCCGGATGGGGACTAGGCGGCATCTTTTTCTGGAGAGGTTTCCACAAACGGCGGCAGTGGACATTGCAGGGCCAGCGCAATGATCCGCAGAAGCTCTCTTTCTTCAACGGTCACTTCATGATCCGAGAAAGCGCAGTGAGCGCAGGCATCGATGACCAACTCCCGGATTTTGAAGGATGCTTCGATAAGACGGGTAAGAGCGTTGTTTACTTTTGCATAGGACGCAATTTCTTCAAAAGTAAAAACAGGCTTGCGAGCAGCCAGTTCCGGAATCCTGGCAATTCCCGCGTGAAAGGCTTCCTGGGCCTTTGCTCTGTCTGCGGCATGTCCCGTGCAGGCCAGTGCCTGCAGCAAAACAACAACATCCAGGCCGATCCCGGAAAAGGAAAAGATCTTGACGCTTCGAAACAGCTCTTCGGCAGGGTTCAGATATTTCTCGAGAATCCACAAAACGGATAATTCAAAGAGGCTTAAACACCCGTCAGTGTTTATACAGGAATGAAGAACCAGCAGGAAATTTCTTTTTTCCATGCTGGTCAGCCCTTTGAGTGCCGGCATGGCCAGTTCGATCAGAGGCAGCCGGAGATTCTGCTGAAGTCCTGATAATTGTCCCGCTATTTTCAGGATGTTGTCCGTCTGGCCCCTTACGACCATCGCCCTATCCAAAGCAGGCAATTGCGAACTGCGCAGCACGGCGTCATGATCCATCAGTAGGGCATAGATGACGCTGGCGGCCCCCTTCGGGCTTTTGACCGTTTCGGCAATTTCTTCCGGTATGGAATCAAGAAATGTCCGGCTCTGCTCGATATTTTCTTTGGAAGGATTACCGACGTGATGGACCACTTCCGCAGGGAGAATGGCCAAAAGCGGCGATCCGGCCGGCACGTGGAGTGTCTTTCCCGCGTGTGACGTCCCCCAAAAGGGTGTTGAATATTGCGCTTTTGCCTTTGATACGTCTTCTTCCATTTTAGGGAAGTTTCCGTCAAAGGAAGGATCCAGAAGACGGATTCGTTCGGCAAGCGGTGGGTGTGTCGCCAGAAAGGCAAACAGTTTATTGGGATGACTTTCGCTGAAGAACAAATGGCTGGCCTGCCTGGCGCCGGGTGAGTTGATTTGAGAACCGAAAGTGGAGCCTCCGATTTTTTTCAATGCTCCTGCCAGACCCATGGGGTTGCGTGTGAATTGCACGGCGGATGCATCCGCCAGGAATTCCTTTTGCCTCGAGATGGCGCATTGCATCAGTCTCCCCATAAAAGTACCAATAGAACCAATGATCATCAGGCAGAACCCGGCAGCGATTACCGGTAGACCCATTCTTGCGCTGAAACGCCCCTTCGAAAGGATCTGCCGTCCAATGATGCCCATAAACATGATGCCGAAAAGGATGCCGATCAGTTGCATGTTGAGTCTTGCGTCTCCGTTCAAAATATGACTGAACTCGTGGCCGATCACGCCCTGTAACTCTTCGCGGTTTAATTTGTTCAGTGTGCCCTTTGTGACAGCCACGGCTGAATCGGTGATTTCCAGTCCGGCCGCAAATGCATTGATATTATTTTCCGCATCCAGCACATAGACCTGCGGGACGGGAATACCTGACGCGATGGCCATTTCTTCCACTACATTTATCAGGCGCTTTTCGGACGGATCGGTTGTTGCGGCGATGATTGCCCGCCCGCCCAGCATTTCAGCCACAGCGCCACCACCCTTTTGCAGGCTGTTCATTTTAATCAGGCTGGCTGCCAGGATAAAGCAGACAATCAGCATGGCCATAAAAAGGAAAAAAGCCGGGTCGAAGAATGTAAAAGTGGAGAGCTTCTGCTGGTATCTCTGGGCTGCTTCAAAGTTGATCAGCGTGTGGGCCTGGGTGCTGATATATAAATACCAGGCAAAACGGATAGCCATGGTGGTGACTATGACGATAATGAATACCGCCATAGCGAACAGAATCAGCTGATTGCGGCAGCTTTTACGGGCATCGCGCTGTCTGGCGAAGAAATTGGTCGAACGGTTAGCAGTCATGGATTAAACCATCGCGTTGTCTTGCGAAGCCTCAGGTGAAAGACACTTTTGGCACGGATCTCTCCTCGGCTTTTTCCACGGCTTCGAGCAGGGCGGCCGTTTTAAAATTGAATGTGGAGGATATCACGTTGTCGGGGAATTGTTCCCGGCTGGTGTTGTAGGTGGTGACGGCGTCATTATAGGCCTGGCGCGCGAAGCTGATTTTGTTTTCCGTAGAGGTCAGTTCTTCCATCAGGTCGCTGATGGTTTTGTTGGCTTTTAAATCGGGGTAAGATTCCACAACCGCAATCAGTTTGGAAAGCAAACCGGAAAGAGCGCCTTCCGCCTGATTCAGGCCCGACATGGCCGTAGCGTTTCCGGGAGAAGCGGCGGCAGCCTTGCTGGCGTCAAAAGCCGTGTTTCGCGCCTTGATCACAGCCTCCAGGGTTCCTCGTTCATGCGCCAGATAACCCTTGGCGGCTTCCACCAGGTTGGGAATCAGGTCGTACCGACGTTTTAACTGGATATCGATCTGGGTGTAGGCATTAAGATAAAGATTGCGAAGCGCAATCAGTTTATTATAGATCCCGACGAAATAAAATGCGACGACAGCGAGAATAACGACAAGAACGATAAATGGTATCATGGTTGCCCTCCTTGATTTCAGGCGCCCTGAAGCGCCGGTTAAACCGATCCAATATTGCCTGAACTGTTCAGTATTTGCTTTTCTTCGTGTCGAAGGTGATCACCAGATTGTCGCGATGAATCACTTCATCATAATCTTTGTGTCCCAGAGCGGAGTAAATCTGTGACGTTTTCAAGCCGATAATGCGATGGATGTCGTCCGAGGAGTAATTGACAAGCCCTTTGCCCAGGAGATTGCCTTCTCTGTCAACGCAGTTGACCGGGTCGCCCGTGGTAAATTCTCCTTCCACGGCGGTAATCCCCGAAGGCAGAAGGCTCTTGCCTTTGTCCAGGATGGCTTTTTTCGCACCGTCATCGATGATCAGCCGTCCTCTCGGCCGCAGGGTGAAGGCGATCCAGTATTTTTTGCTGTTGAGATGAGAAGCCTGCGGCAGAAACAGTGTGCCTGTTTCGTGTCCCGCCATGATGTCCGAAAGCACTTTTTTCTTTTTGCCCGGTGCGATAATGCAGGGGATGCCGATAGACGTGACTTTCCGGGCCGCCAGAATTTTGCTTTTCATGCCTCCTGTGCCGACGGAGGAGGTCTCAGACGTGGCGGCCGCCTCGATTTCATCGGTGATTTCGCGGACAAGACTGATCAGTTTTGCCTTTTTGGACAGCGACGGATTGCAGTCGTAAAGACCATCGGTTGCTGTCAGATTGATAAATAGGTCCGCCTCGATGACATTGGCGATCATCGCTGCAAGATTGTCATTGTCGCCGAATTTGATTTCATCGACAGCAACAGAGTCGTTTTCGTTGATGATCGGCGTTACATGCCAATCCATCAGTGTGGAGAGGGTATTTCGGATATTAAGGTATCTCTGCCGGTCGGTCAAATCCGACAGGGTCAGCAGGATCTGCGCAACATGAAGATTGTTTTTTTCAAACGCTTTGGAATAGACACGCATGAGCCTGCCCTGTCCGACAGCCGCCGCGGCCTGCTTATCAGGGATGCTTTTGAGTTTGTCTGTAATGTTCAGGCGGTGTTTGCCCGAAGCGATGGCACCCGATGTTACCAGAACAATCGAGAAACCGCGGCGAGTCAGATCGCACATTTCCTGTGTCAGGGCGTCAATGATTTTCAAATCCAGACCGTCTGCGCCGGTAAGAACCGCGGAGCCGATTTTAATAAGGATTTTCTTGACGGATGCGATCGTTTTCAGGCGAATATCGTTCATGGTTCATTAGGTTCAGTATGGTTTAAGAGGGTTACAATCTTTTTTAAAATGTCCTGCAAACCTTCACCCGTTGCGGCGGAAAACGGATATAGCATTATCCCTTTTTTCGCGAATTGCGCAATGGTTTTTTTGGCTTTTTCCCGCACTGCGGGCAGATCGATTTTATTGAGCGCGGCAATCTGTACTTTTTTGAGCAATTGCGGATTATAGCTTTTCAGTTCCCGGTTGATGGCGGTAAAATTTTTCCAGGCATCCGTATTCGGTTCTTCAGAAATGTCAATCAGATGAAGCAGGATGGCTGTGCGTTCCACATGGCGCAGAAACTGAATTCCCATTCCCATTCCTTCATGAGCCCCGGCAATCAGTCCGGGAATATCCGCCACAACGAAGCTTCGGCTGTCTTTGTATTTCACAACACCCAGATGCGGTGTGAGCGTTGTGAAGGGATAATCGGCAATTTTCGGCCGGGCGGCCGAGACACGAGAAATGAACGTGGATTTCCCCACATTGGGAAAACCGATCAGGCCGACATCAGCCAGCAGTTTGAGCTCCATCTTCAGTTGCCGTTCCTCGCCATCCATGCCCTCCTGCGCGAAGCGGGGGGTTTGATGTGTGGACGTTTTGAAGTGAGCGTTGCCTTTTCCGCCGATGCCGCCTTTGGCTGCTACGAAGATTTGTCCGGGGTCGGCCAGATCGGCCAGAATATCTCCGGTTTCAAAGTCTTTGACGATGGTTCCCGGAGGAACAATGACGATCAGGTCTTCCGCGCTGCGTCCGGTTCTGTTGTTGCCGGAGCCATGCCCGCCGTTTTTGGCAAACTGATGCTGCTGGTATTTCAAATCCAGCAGGGTATGGTGGCTTCTGTCTGCACGGATAATGACATCACCGCCCTTGCCGCCGTCGCCGCCGTCAGGTCCACCCTTGGGAACAAACTTCTCCCGCCGGAAACTCACGCAGCCTGCTCCGCCGTGCCCACCCTTCACATATATCTTTGCCTCGTCAACAAACTTCATCAGGAGAAAGCCTTTTTCTTTCAATATATATGACAGATGTCATAAATTTTCTATATAAAGTCACTACTGTCCGGAATAAGCTAAAAACAGTTAAAATTTACTTGTAACTGGTTGAATATATTGAATCCCATTTTCTGGAAAAATTGAAGTCGAGGACACCATAAAACTGCCATATGCCTCTGTATTATAAGAGGAATCTTCATATTACTGTAATTTTAACCGGACAGTAGTGATATAAAGTATGAAGTGGTGGCAGCAAGTTGCCTCTGCGGGAGTGTTAATAGATACATCGAAGAAGGCAACGCAGCTGACAATAAAGTCACGCCATGGAGATGAAATTTACACAAAAAATAAAAAGGCGCTCAATAGATAAGCGCCTTAAAATCCTGTATTCAGTCGTCTGTTTTATGCCGCGTACACGCTGACTTTTTTCCGGGTTTTGTCCAGTCGTTCATATTTTACAACGCCGTTAATGAGTGCGAAAAGCGTATAGTCTTTTCCCAGGCCAACGTTGTTGCCCGGATGAATCTTGGTTCCTACCTGCCGCACGATAATGGAGCCCGCGTGAATTTTTTCACCGCCATATACTTTGACGCCGCGTCGCTGCGCGTTGGAGTCTCTGCCGTTGCGGGAGCTTCCCTGACCTTTTTTATGTGCCATGATGTCCTCCGCCTATATTGAAATCTTCTTTATTTTCATGCTGGTCAATTCCTGACGATGGCCGGTTTTTTTACGGAATCCCTTGCGGCGCTTCATTTTGCCGATGATCAATTTGGGACCTTTTGTCTGGGTTACAACCTCTCCAACCACTTTTGCGCCTTCCACAAAAGGCTTTCCGATTTTTACATCGTTATCGTCAGAGACCATCAGAACTTCATCAAAAACAACTTCAGTGCCTTTATCCCCCGCCAGTTTTTCAACCAGCAGGACATCGCCTTCACTGACCTTGTGTTGTTTTGCTCCTGTTTTTATGATTGCGTACATATACTTATCCTCGATTTATGTTAAGACTGGGCTTTATAGATAAATTATGCCTGTTTGTCAATGAAATTTAGTTATCTGATCAATATTTTTATCCATTGATGCGTAATAATCTTAACCTTTTGATATTATATATATTTTTATCACTACCATGGATCAATGAAAGAATGGCAGGCATCACCGGGTTTCCGGGCAGGCACGGATTTCAGTCCCTGCATAATCCACCTGCGGGTGTCGGCCGGATCGATCACGGCGTCAATTTCCAGATAGGCGGCCATGTTAACGGCCTTGCCTCTTTCGTAGAGCTGGGCGACAAGGAACTCATAAAATTCTTCCCGTTTTTGGGGATCTTCGATAGCGGCGAGCTCTTTCTTGAAGCCGGCCTTGACGGCGCCTTCCAGACCCATTCCTCCGAATTCCCCGGTTGGCCAGGCCGCCGTGAAGAAAGATTCATGGAACCCCCCTCTGGCCATGGCCATGGCTCCGAGTCCGTATCCCCTGCGCAATACAATGGTGAAATAGGGAACCGTTAAGTGTGACCCGACAACAAACATTCGGCAGACATGCCGCACTTGAGCACGCTTTTCTATCTCCGGACCGACCATGAAGCCGGGAGTGTCACATAATGATAAAATCGGCAGACCATGGGCGTTGCATATCTGCATTAACCGCGCAACTTTGTCTGCTCCTTCGGCTTCAATCGCACCGGCCATATGCATGGAATTGTTGGCGATGACACCGAAGGGTCGACCCTCGATGCGCAGGAACCCCGTGACCATGCTGGGGCCGAATTTCGGCCTGAGCTCGAGAAACGAGTCTGTATCCGCAATTGCTTTGATAACGGTCCGGACATTGTAGGCCCGTTTGCGGCTTTCCGGAATCAGGCTGCGCAGTTTGAGTTGATCGCCTTCTTCCCAGGATGTTGTTGCTCCCTGAAAATAGGAAAGATACTTTTTGGCTAAGGAGACGGCTTCGTCATCGTCTGCTGCTTCAATATCCACCACGCCGTTTTGTGTCTGTACGTTCATTGGCCCGACATCTTCGGGTTTGAAAACACCCAATCCGCCGCCTTCAATCATGACCGGACCGCCCATGCCGATGCTGGAATTCGCTGTGGCGATAATCACGTCACAGCAGCCCAGGAGCGCGGCATTTCCGGCAAAGCAATATCCTGAAACAACACCGACCATCGGTACGGACCCGCTTAAACCGGCAAACAGGCCAAACGTTGGTAAATCCAGTCCCGCTACCATGACTCCCTGCGCGTCAATGTCACCCGGTCTTCCGCCGCCGCCTTCCGCGAAGAAAACGAGGGGCAGGTGCTGTTCTTGAGCCAGATGCAGCATCCGATCCATTTTCTTGTGATTGAAAAAACCCTGGGTTCCGGCCAGTACCGTGTAGTCATAGGACATCACCATGCAACGGGCCTTGTCTTCGCTGAACAATGAGCCGTTGACGGATCCGACGCCTGCAATAAGTCCATCAGCCGGTGTTTTACTGATGAGATCCTCCTCCGAACGTCGTCCGCGCTGCGCTGCGATGGCCAGAGCCCCGTATTCAATGAAACACCCGGGATCACAAAGCGATTCCACATTGGAGCGCGCCATCCGCTGGTTTTTCTGCTGTCTTTTTGCCACTGCATCGGGGCGATTTTTATTCAGACCGAAAGAAAGTCTGCGGATAACCTCGGCAAGGTCCGGACGTATCGGTTTATTCTCTTCGCCTCCGGTTTGAGCAGTTTTGGATTTTGACCCGTCTTCGTTATCTTTGGATGTATTCATGTGATGTGTACTCCTGTATGTTTTCAGATTTACTCACAACGGCCCTTTTACACTAACGCGGAGAACCTTTCATAATCTATGACACTAATCAATGTTCTTTCTTATTTCCAGATTTATTTCCTTATTCAGATTGACAAAACAAATATCTTGCCAATATAGTAAACCAAAAAAGTTATCTAACAATTGTTAGATAGGCTACTTAAGGATGTAAGTCAAGGTTAAAAAATGACCATAAAACAGCTTAAGGCAAAGGAAAGAAATCTGGAATCCGGTTCCCGTCAGCAGATCCTTGACGTGGCTCTCAAATTATTTGCTCACAAGGGATATGCAGCCGCTACAGTGCGTGAAATTGTTGATACCGTGGGAATCACGGCACCCTCTCTTTATTATTATTTTGGCAACAAGGAAGGCCTCTATATGGAGTTGATGCAGACCCATTGCGCCCGGATCGATCAGGCGCTGGAATCGCACATGCATACATCCTCCAGCGCCCGGGAAAGGCTGAAAGATCTCGTTGATAAAATTTTTCTTCACGTGGCAAATGACAGGGATTTTTTCCGGCTGATGTTTACCGTCTACTATGGACCGTCTCAAGGCGCGCCCTATTGTGATTTCTTATCCTATCATGCGAAATTTCATGCAGCCATTAAGAAGATCATTGAAGAAGGAATTGCCTCTGGGGAATTTAAGCCGGGCAACTCCGGGTACATGACCTGGGTAATTCGTGGCGTGGTCCAGTTAGCCATGGAAGAACAAATCAAGGGCGACAGGAAAATTATCGAAAGGCAGACTTTGCAGAAAATTCTTGATCTTATTCTGGATCTTTTTCAGCAACCGAATGGCAAATCAAAAGAATGACCATGAGACAGCTTCAATGAATCATGATGAACCGGAAATCAGGATCACCTTCTCTTGCTGAAGTGTATCAATCTCTTCCCGTGTGTAGCCGATTTCTTCCAGAATGGATAGGGTGTCCTGGCCCAGTGTGGGAGATGGTCCACAGGGTCGGGGCCGGGTTTCAGAAAATTTGAGCGGTACACCGATTTCCCTGATCGCGCCGCAGACCGGATGCGCCTGTTCGCAAACCATTTGCCGTGCCTGTAAATGAGGGTCTTTTTCAACTTCTGAAAGCTCCAGAACAGGAGTGATGCAGATGTCCAGTTTTTTTGCGGCAGCGGCCCACTCATCCCTTGTTTTTGTCCGGAAAAGAGCCGCGATCTCCCTGCGCATAGTTTCAGCTTCTTCTCCCATGACCAGGTGTTTTTCAATCCATTCATTGTGGCCGGCCATTTCACAAAAAATCTTCCAGAACTTGCTTTCCAGGATGCCCACGGCAATGTATTTTCCGTCGGCGCATGAATAGACACCATAACAGGCTAATCCCCCCGAAAGCGGCAATTCCCCCGGCGCTAAATTCATTGTAGTGGCCTGATAATGTGCCATTTGCAGGGTGATCAGCGGCAGGACGCAATCGAGCATCGATACATCAACAAGCTGGCCCTTGCCTGTTTTTTCTCTTGCCCAGAGGGCACTCAGACACGCAATCATAGACATGTATGCGCCTCCCGCCACATCTGCAAGCTGCGGTCCGGGGAGGAGGGGGCCGGTTTCCCTGCTGCCGGCCGATGAAAGGATACCGGCGTACCCGATATAATTGATGTCGTGTCCGGCGTCTTTTGCGTAAGGGCCATACTGGCCGTATCCGGTGAGGGAAACATAGATGATGTCTTCTTTAACTTGCCTGGCCTGATTATATCCGATGCCCATCTCATCGAGCACACCCGGCCGGAATTGCTCAATGACAATATCCGCCGTTTTGACAAGTGATAAGAAAAGGCCGACCCCTTTCGGGGTTTTAAGATTTAAGGCCAGGCTACGCTTGGACCGGTTGACGGCAACAAAGCCCGCAGATTCAGATTTGATATAGGGAGGATAAAAACGCATGTAGTCAGGAGCGTTCACGTCCTCAATCTTGATGACATCCGCTCCCATA
>MWDG01000057.1 GCA_002070455.1 Deltaproteobacteria bacterium ADurb.Bin151 | reverse complement strand
TAAAGACGGCAGTACCGGCAAGGGATGGGACAATCAGCGCGGCGTCATCCGGGCGATTGAAGAACACCTGGATACAACTTTTAATGAAAAGGTGAATTTTGCGCTGGAACATCGGGGATGGTTTATCCGGCATTACACGATCTGCAATGGCTTCATGATTATGGAAAAAGGTTAAGCATGACTTCGGCACTGTCGCGCCAGATTCCACAGAATACCGATCATGGCCAGATTAATATAAAGAATGATGCCCTGCGCCCCGTATAGTGCGTCGGCAAAAAAGAGCAGAATCATTAACGACGCGAGGCACGCAAGCAGGCATATGGACCAGGAGCGGAAATACTCCTCTTTTTGCCGCCTGAAGATGTCCCACAGTACCCACGTGGCAGTCACAAGAATAAAAAAGTAAAGACCCAGCCCCACCAGGCCCATGCGTATGGCCACATCGAGATACGTGTTGTGCGTGGAGTTGGTAATGCCTTCCTTTTGCTGATACTTTTCCGGAAGTGCCGCATTGTATTTTTCCAGGTCGACCAGGTTCGGGTTTCTGTAAATTTCACCGCCGTAGCCCACTCCCGCAATCGGGCGATCCTTGATGACTTCCCAGGACAGACGAAACATTTTGGAGCGGATATCCTGCGTGAAACCAATTGAACTGATTCTATCTATGAAACCGGGAGTCAGGGCAATCATCAAACCGGCAACAATAATCAGGATGATGTTTTTTTTGCGATGGAAACACATGATCAGCAATGCGACGCAAAGGCTAATGATGGTACCGCGTGACTGGTTAAGCATCGTGACCATGGTCAGAACCAGAAAGCAGAAGAAATAAATAGCCTGGCGCGTCTTGGATCCCGGCTTGTAAACGCCGCGCAGGCTGAGCGTGCCCGCAAAAATGGTGGTAAAGCACATGAATCCGGTGAACATTTTCGAAAACG
Source organism: Deltaproteobacteria bacterium ADurb.Bin151 (assembly GCA_002070455.1). Classification (GTDB taxonomy): domain Bacteria; phylum Desulfobacterota; class Syntrophia; order Syntrophales; family Smithellaceae; genus UBA8904. Next base: position 12,500 of record MWDG01000057.1, on the reverse strand, counting down.
TCATGCCGAACCTGATACTGACAGGATTACCTTCAATACCGTAGAAGATGATCAGGCCGCCGATGGAAAAGACCATGGCAGACGCAATGATAAGGTCGGAAAGAAATTCCAGACGGTTGCGAGCGTTGTAAAAATTGACGAGTAAATAAAAAATGACCAGGTATTCCAGCAGGTAACCGCGCAGATCGTGAAGGGTGTTGGAAAAGTCAAGTGTCGTGAAAAGCCCCAGAACTGCCCAGAAAAAAAACAATCCCAACCCTATGCTCAGGGGAGAACGAAGGGTAAAAGTCGTTTTTCTGAAAAGTAGAAGAGTGATCAGCGCAACGCAGGACAGATAGTAGCAAAGTTCACTGATGCTGTCCAGAGGCAGGGGATTGATAAAAATGTAAATTCCCATCAACGCGGGGATCAGAGCATTTAAAGCAAAAAATAATTTGTCTTTTCCCTGCACATCAGGCGGCAGGTGAAGATCAAAATAATTTTTTATCTTATCAAGCATTCATTTACCTTTTTAATCATGGTTCAACAAAAAATTAAGTACCAGTTAAAAAACTGAAGATCAAGAGAAAAAGGGAGACTGAAGACAATACATTCCATGTGTGCAACACCATTCGACGGTTACTTCAGACGGGCATGAAAGGCTTTTTGTTTTCCCGCGACAGGTTCCAGAGAATACCGATCATTGCCAGGTTTACATAAAGCACGGTTCCCTGAACACCGTAAAGAGCATCGCCAAAAAGGGCCAAAATGGCAAAAGAAGAAAGGCAGGCAAACAAACATATTGACCAGGAGCGGAAGAAATCTTCTTTTCGCCGCTGGAAGATGTCCCAGAGCATCCAGACGGCTGTCACGAAAATCAGCAGAAAGAATCCCAGTCCTACCAGGCCGGTGCGTATGGTTACGTCAAGAAACATGTTGTGCGTGGATTTCACGATGCCGTTTTTTTGCTGATATTTTTCGGGCAGCCGTTCATTATATTTCTCCAGGTTGACCAGATTGATGTTCCTGTAAATCTCCCCGCCGTAGCCGATTCCAAAAACCGGATAATCCTTGATAACTTCACTGGCTAAGCGAAATACTTTGGATCGGATATCCTGGGTAAACCCCATGGTGCTGATTCTGTCTGTGAAACCGGGTGTGAGTAAAACCATAATACCGGCAACGGCAATCAGAATAATGTTTCTTTTTCGGTGAAGGCACATGATCAGCAACGCGACGCAAAGACTGATGGTGGCACCGCGCGATTTATTGAGCATCGTGACCGTGGTCAGAACCAGAAAACAGAAAAAATAGACTGCCTGGTGCAGCACGGGTCCCGGCCTGTAAACGCTGCGCAGGCTGAGCGTACCCGCGAAGATGGTGGTAAAGCACATAAACCCGGTGTACATTTCCTGAAAATGAAAAGAAGACTCGCCGAACCTGGCGTTTAAGGGATTTCCTTCAACGCAGTAGAACAGAATCAGGCCGCCGATGGAAAAGATCACCGCAGAGGCAATCACGATGACAGAAAGGAATTCCAGCCGATTGCGCGAGTTGTAAAAATTGACGAGCAGATAAAAAATGACCAGGTATTCCAGCAGGTATCCGCGCAGATCATGCAGCGTATTGGAAAAATCGAGCGTGGTGAAAAGGCCCAGGACCGCCCAGACAAAGAACAAAGAAAACCCTATCGTAAGCGGTGTCCGCAAGGTGAAGTGTGTTTTCTTAAACAGAAGAAGAGTGATCAGCGCAGCGCAGGAAAGATAGTAACACACCTCATTGACGCTGTTCAGGGGCAGGGGATTCACCAGGAGGTGAAGTCCCATCAATGCAGGGATCAGAACATTTAAAGCAAAAAAGAATATGTCTTTTCCCTGCGCGTCGGGCTGCAGATGAAGATCAAAATAGTCCTTCAGTTTTTCAAACATAAAGCAACTTTCCTTTATAAAGGGATTGTTTTTTTTAGCAGTTATGCTGCTGAAGATCAAGGAGGAAAAGGCGATTTCATCTTGACACCATAATCCTTTTGTGTTGACAATCCTCAACATTGAAAAAATGCATTTGTTTTTTTACGATAAAACACCAGGCGGACGGTGTCCGCGACCGAATATTTCATGAAGGATAAATTGACGTGAAGGTTTTGGCTGTTATCCCCGCCCGCTGGGCCTCAAGCCGTTATCCCGGGAAGCCACTCGCCGATATCGGCGGCAAGCCCCTGCTTCAGGCCGTTTATGAGCAAACCCTGCTGTGCAGAAGCATTTCGAGTGTTTTGATTGCCACCGATGACGAGCGAATCCTGAAGGCGGCCCAATCCTTTGGTGCGCAAGCGGTGATGACCAGCACCGAATGTGCATCCGGTACCGACCGGGTGGCCCAGGCTATTCGTGGGATCGAAGCAGACGCCGTTATTAATATTCAGGGCGACCAGGTTTTGTTTGACAAAACGGCCCTTACGGACATGGTGAACGAGCTGGAGAAGGGCTGTTCCATGGTGACCGTTGCGACTGAGGCTTCCGCGGAAGACGCGGCTGACCCTAACACGGTCAAGGTGGTGCTGGACAGGAAAGGTTATGCGCTTTATTTTTCCAGCGCTCCTATTCCCTGCTTTCGTTTGCCAGGTCATGCTGTAATGCTCAAGCATGTGGGGATTTATGGATTCAGCCGGGAGACACTGGACCGCTTTAACAGGTTACCGCAATCTCCGCTGGAATTGAGTGAATCCCTCGAGCAGCTCCGGGCACTGGAAAACGGCATTCCTATCAAAGTCGTCATTGCGTCGGGTGCCTTTCATGAGGTCAATACCCCGCAGGATCGCGTACGGATTATCAAACAATGCCGCACATAATTCTTTTCGTTTACCGCTTTGTAACATTTCTTCTGGTCTGGCCGCTTTGCCTGGCTGTGCGCAACCATCGCAATTTCAAAAACACCCTGCGTCTTCGCCTTTCACTGGACCTGCCCCACGTCCCCGAAGGAGACCTGATCTGGTTTCACGGTGCTTCGCTGGGTGAGATCAGGGCGCTGGCCGGATTGGTTGAAGCCGTAAAGTCCCGCCGTCCCCGCACGGTAGTCTGTCTGAGCGCAATGACCCTGGCGGGTAGGGAGGCTGCTGCAAGTATTGAAAGTGTGGACCTTGTTCTGCCCCTGCCGTTTGATGTCGGATGGATCATGCGGCGCTACATGAAGCATCTGTCCCCCAAAGCCCTTGTCATTTCCGAAACTGAAATCTGGCCCAACCTGCACGTGGCAGCTCAGAAGGCGGACATTCCTGTCGCCCTCGTAAACGCACGTCTTTCAGCCGGATCATTCGAGCGCTACAGGTTTGTGAAGTCATTCATCGCGTACCTCTTGAAGAAAGTGCGTATCATGGCCACGGCGAAAGAACATGCCGATCGATTCAAAGTATTGGGCGTAAACGATGTGCGAATCATTGGCAACATGAAATTCGACTCCATGCCAGAACTTCATCCGGAGCGTGTCCATAGCTTGCGTGCGAAACTGGGAGCAGATTCCCGCCCGGTTTTTGTCGCGGGCAGCATCCGCGAAGGCGAAGAGCCTGAAGTGATGAAAACTGTTGCGGCGGCCCGCAGGGAAATTCCCGGTCTGTTTTGTATCGTGGTTCCCCGTCATCAAGGATGCGTCAAGCGTCTGACGGAACTTGCACAACGCCTTGATGTTTCATGGATGTTGAAAAGCACGGCGCCTCGTCAAGACGCGGATCTCCTGATTGTCGATACGGTGGGCGAACTTTTTGATCTATACGGATTGGCCCAGGCAGCTTTTGTTGGCGGCAGTCTTGTGGATCTGGGGGGACAGAACATCCTTGAACCCATCGCGTGGGGTGTTCCGACCATGCATGGACCGCATATGGACAATTTTTTATGGGCGCTGGAAGCCGTTCGCGGAAATACCCTTGTTGTGACCAATGCGGATGAGCTTTCCCGGACGCTGATGGCCATCATCCGTCAGCCGGAAACTTATGCCGGGAAGGCGCGCCTTGCCCGGCTGGCGTTGGAAAGATCGAGAGGGGCGACTATGCGATATGCCGGGGAACTTCTGCAGATGATGTCGGGATGAAGAGTTTTTACGGCGTGATTGAATAAAAACCATCGTAGAATACTTTACAACCTGTCCAGCGCTTCGCGGATGACAGGGATGACTTGTTCAGGGGTCAGTTCATCCAGGCAACGGCTGTGTCCGCTTCCGTCACATCCTTTTTTGTGGCAGGGAACGCAATCCATTTCCGGCAGAATGACACGATGGTCTTTCCCGACAGGAGCCCAGTCAAACCAGGAGGATGGGCCGTAAATGGTAATCGTTGGGACACCGGTGGCCGCCGCGATATGAGGAGCCGCGCTGTCCACGCCGATATGCAGACGGCTCAAACTCAGCACACCGGCCAGTTCGGCAAGCGTTGTTTGCCCCGCAAGATTGATCACTTGGGTTTCGCATTGCCGGATGACGGCTTCCGCCCGTTGCCTTTCTTCAGCGGAGCCTATAATTATCGACGGAATGCCCCGGTCTTTCCAGAGCCAGTTGATGACCTCGGCCCACTTGCTCTCACCCCATTCCTTATGGGACCAACGGGAAAAAGGATTGATGGTGATCCATTGTTTTTGGCCGCCTGCCTTTTCACGCGATAGAATTTCCCTGACACTTTTCTTAACCGCGTCTGAAACCCAGAGGCGCGGAGAGAGGTCCTGTGTGTCCATGCCGAGGGGTCTTACAATGCGAAGTATTTGCTCGGTTGCACCGCGGTGTCTGATCACTCCATCGCCAACAGGCACCGTGCTGTGTGTAAAGCAGAATGGTCTCCAGAAAGGCAATCCTTCCGTATGATGCATGGTAACGCGAATCGGTGCCCCCGAGGCGAGCGACAAGAAAGCACCGCGGTCTCCCAGGCGCAGATCAACGGCCAGATCAAAATGCCGGGCCCGTATTTCCCCTAAAAAAGTGAACTGCCCGACTGCCTGCCGGAAAAGATTTCCTGGATAATGTTTGGCCTCAAACACCCGGTCAAGGGAGGGGTCGGCTTCCAGGAGGCTGCCAAACCCTTCCCGGACTAGAATGGACAATTTCCCTCCGGGAATGGCACTTTTGGCGGCACGGATTGTCGGAGTCGTCCAGACCACATCGCCAATGTCGCCAAGCTGAATCAGCAGAATGTTACGGACTTGACTTGGGAGCTTATAGGTGGATGGATCGATAATCTTCATGCTGAATTATGGAAGTCCTTTATTGTTTTTTCGATGTTTTTCCGCAAAAACCTCATCGTACAGGTCCGAATATTTTTTGGCCACTTTGTCCCATGTGTTTTCTGCAGCCGTCTGATAAGCGGCAGCAGACATTTGAGAGCGGGTCTTTTTGTCAAGCATCAGGGCGAGCCTGGAGGCGATATGATCGTAATCCGAGGTATCCGGGATGATAAAACCGTTTTTTTCATCCTCCACCAGGTCCTTTGCCCCCACACGGTTGCTGATCATCACGGGGAGGCCCGCCGCCATAGCCTCGAGGACAACCATGCCGAAGGTATCAAACCTGGAAAGCATCATGTAAAGATCGCCCGCCAGGTAAAGATCAATTAACCTATTTCTGGCGACGGTGCCGGTAAATATCAAATTTTCGGATATATGGGCATCTTTCGCCAGTTTTTCATACTTTTTAATGTTGCCTTTTCCGGCTACAATCAACTTGATGCTTTTGTTTTGCTGTTTTAATCTTGCGAGGGCCAGGATGATGTTGTCAAGCCCCTTGATTTCGAAATTCATGGAGGCAAAGACAGCAACCGGATCATCCTCGCCGATATTTAACGCTTTTCTTGTGGCATGCCGCCCCTTGCTTTTGCCTGCGTAATCAGAAGGATTCACGCCGGGATGAATCACGCTGACACGGTCCGGATGAACCGGGTATTCCTCCAGAAAAATGTCCCTGGTCAGCCCGGAAACGGCGATAAATTTGCTGCAGTGTCCCTCGTAGACCAGCTTTTTTTCCACCCAGGCCGTTGCCAGATCATAGAGGCTCATTCGCTTGCAGCGGACGGAATGCACCCAGTACCGGTGAGGAATCCCGTGCAGGGTGAACAGATCGGCGGAAAAAATTCTTTCATGGCTGTGTACCAGCGAAAAATTCTGCTGTCGGATCCGGCGTCCGGCAAACCAGGCGAAACTGATGGTTGTCATAAACTTGGGGAAGGAAATGATCGGGATTTTATGAAACCGGATGGCGCTGGAACCTGCCTGCCACCGGTTGGCAAGCACGCAAAAAGAGTTCTGGCCTCCAATGGATATCTTTTCAGTCAGTTCAGAGGCAAATTGCTCGGCCCCTCCGACCAGGCCGTATTTGGGAATGACAACCGCAATTTCTCGCATAACCTGTGTCTTTATTAAATGTTTTTCGTTTGAACTAACACAGATAAGAGAAAAAATCATGTTTAAATAAGCGGATAAATATGTTAGAAAATACATCATTTTTTAGTACTTTGCCGATTCCCAATATCATGTGGTACGGTTAAAAAGGGCCGGGTAAAACAATAAAGTGAATATCCTAGGTATATCAGCATTTTATCACGACAGCGCAGCCTGTCTGGTGAAGGATGGGGCCATTGTTGCGGCCGCGCAGGAAGAGCGCTTTACCCGCATAAAACATGACTTTGCCTTTCCGAATCATGCCGTCAATTATTGCCTGAAACAGGGCGGAATCGAGGGCGATCAACTGGATTATGTCTGTTTTTATGATAAGCCTTTTATTAAATTCGAAAGAATTCTTGAAACTTATCTTGCTTATGCACCATCCGGCATCCGCTCGTTCATGATGGCGATTCCTTTGTGGATCAAGCAGAAACTGTGGATGAAGGAGTTGATCAAGGACCAGATCCATTATCAGGGTATGATTCTTTTTCCTGAACACCACGAGTCCCACGCCGCCTCCGCTTTTTTCGCGTCGCCTTTTCAGGAAGCGGCTTTTCTGACCATAGACGGTGTTGGGGAATGGACCACAACGAGTTACGGCCTGGGCAGGAACAATCAGATTCAAATCCTTTCGGAGCTTCATTTTCCCCACTCCCTGGGTCTTTTGTATTCCGCTTTTACTTACTATACGGGATTCAAGGTGAATTCAGGCGAATATAAGGTCATGGGACTGGCGCCGTATGGAAGGCCGGTATACCGGGACCTGATCCTTTCGGAATTGATGGATCTCAAAGAGGACGGGTCTTTCAGACTGAATATGGATTATTTTAATTACTGCACAGGGCTGACCATGACGAACGCGAAATTCAACAGGCTGTTCGGAGGTCCTCCCCGGAAGCCTGAATCGGATGTCACGCAGAGGGATATGGATCTGGCCCGCTCTGTTCAGGACGTGACGGAAGAGGTGATGCTTCGCATGGCGAAGCACATACACTGCGAAACGGGGCAGAAAAATCTCTGTCTTGCGGGTGGTGTCGCACTCAATTGCGTCGGCAACGGCAGAGTCCTTCGGGAAGGGCCTTTTGAAAACATCTGGATACAGCCTGCTGCCGGTGATGCGGGAGGCGCCGTCGGTGCGGCTCTTTTTGCATGGTACCAGTATCTGGACAATCAGCGGACCGCAGACGGCCGGAATGATTTTATGAAAGGGAGCTTCTGGGGCCCGGATTTCAGCAGGGATGAAATCGGCTGTTATCTTCGCGGTAAAAGCATTCCCTTTGAAGAAATACCCGATGGGGACATTCCGGAAAAAGTCGCGGACCTGATTGCTGCGCAAAAGACGATCGGTTGGTTCCAGGGCAGGATGGAATTTGGGCCACGCGCGCTGGGAGGGCGGTCTATCATCGGGGATGCACGTTCCCCGAAGATGCAGGAGATTATGAATCTGAAAATAAAATTCCGGGAGAGTTTTCGTCCTTTTGCGCCCAGTGTTCTGAAAGAAAAAGTCTCCGACTATTTTGATCTGGATCGGGAAAGCCCCTACATGCTGATTGTCGCGCCGGTGAAGGAAAGTATCCGCAGGAAAATGACGCAGGAGGAGCAGTCTTATTTTGGTCTAGACAAGCTTCATGTTGTCCGTTCCGTGATCCCGGCCGTGACCCATGTGGATTATTCAGCCAGGGTGCAGACAGTGACGGAGGAAACCAATCCTCTTTACTACCGGATGATTAAAGTATTTGGTGAGAAGAATGATTGTCCCGTGATCATCAATACGTCTTTTAATGTACGGGGTGAGCCGATTGTGTGCACGCCGGAGGATGCCTATCTTTGCTTTATGCGGACGAATATGGATTACCTCATCATGGGGAATTACCTGTTGAATAAAGAAGATCAGAAGCCGCTGGAGCAGGATATCAACTGGCAGAAAAAATTTGAGAATGACTGAGCGCGATGATAATAGAAGAAATCAGAAACATCAAAAGTGAAACGTCAGATCTGAAGAAGTTCGGACTGTTGATCGGTGCGATTCTTTTTCTGGGATCGTTGTACCTGTTGTGGAAGCAGCAGCATAACTATGCTGTCGCCGGTTTTATCCTGGGGGTTGTTTTTGCCGCCCTGGCTTTTGTCGGGCCGGTTGTGTTAAAGCCGCTTCAGAGGGCCTGGATGGCCATGGCTGTGGTTATGGGATTTGTCATGAGCAGGATCATCGTGGCGGTCATTTTTTATGGAATGGTTACGCCTATCGGACTTGCGGGCCGGCTTGCGGGGAAAAAATTTCTGGATCTGAAAATGGACAAGGCTGCCGCCAGCTACTGGATTGGGCGGGATCAGGCCAAAACAGAGAAATCTGCTTACGAAAGGCAGTTTTAAAGGGTAATCAATATTCGAGGGGTGTTTAAGCAATGGGAAAATTGTCAATCGTGCAAGAATTATGGTCCTACCTGAAAGTCCGGAAAAAATGGTGGCTTTTTCCGATATTGTTATTTCTGCTGATTATCGGGACATTGCTGGTCCTGGCGGAAGGATCGGTTGTCGCTCCTTTGATCTACACACTGTTTTAATGCAAGGGCAGAGAGGGATATGAAGGGTTCTTTGGGGAATTTTTTCAAACGTTACGCGGCCAATATTCTGCTGCTGATTTTTTCCCTTTGCATTGTTTTGGTGTTGGTGGAGATCTTTCTGCCATTTATGAAAATTAAAACGATTGAAGAAGCTGTTTATCAGGTGAGACGTCCTGTGATTGTCGGGCTTTACGGGCAGTTTCACCCTCAGCTTCACTACACGCTCAAGAAGAATCTGCGCGGCGTGAAACAGGTTTATCCGGGCCAGCTCGACTATGATGTGGATACCAATAACCAGGGTTTTCGCGGACCGGACTGGGATTTGTCGCCGGGCAGAAAAAATGTCGTCGTTCTTGGCGACTCCTTCGCTTTTGGCTGGGGTGTCCAGTGGGACCAGACCGTCGGAAGGATTCTGGAAAAGGAATTACAGAAGAAGGACGCCGCCTATCAGGTCATTAATCTCGCGATGCCGGCTTGGGACATCGATTTGATTGTCCGATCGTTTGAATTGTACAGGGACCTGCTGAAGCCGGTTGCGGTCGTCTATGTATTCTGTCCGAACGACCTGCTGGGCGGCATGAAAAAAACGGCACCCGGCGTTTTTGATATCGAATATCATCCCGGGCCTGACGATGAAAAAGAGTTCATCGCGATGGTGGCAAGGCAGCAGCCCGGTTACTGGTCATGGGACAAGTTCCGCAGGGGGTCCTATCTGCACGCCTATCATGCCCGCATCATCAGGCCTATTTTCAGCAAAAGGATCAAGGAATCGCTGACCATAGACAAGGCGCCTGCGGGGTACAGCTTTCCTCCTCCCATGGATCCACCCGCTGAATCAACTTTTGATCGGGAGCGCAGGGAGTTCCTGCTGTACTGTCTTGATCGCCTGCGTAAAGGCGTCGGGGAAAGCCCCCTTTACATTATTGACACGTCTGATAAATCTATATTGTACAGGAAGGATCAGGCGGACAATCGAAGGTGGGTCTTGCGGGAGTATGGCCTGGCCCACAGGAACGTGACGGTGATTGATTTTGAAAGTTTTGCCCGTAGGACGCCGCACGGACGGAAATTTTATCTGGATTACGATGATCACTGGTCGCCGGAGGGGCACGCGGCCGCGGCCGGGCTGATTCTGCAAAACTGGAAATGGTCAAAATGAAATTTGGCGGGGCTGGAAAAGTCACAGCCGGATGATGTAACCTGACAAATAAAGAAGATTACCTTGGAAAAACCGAAGATCAGTGTGGCGATTATTGCCCAGGATGAAGCCGATCGAATCGGAAACCTGCTCAAAAGCCTGAGCTTTGCCGACGAGATCGTTGTTGTGGACTCCGGCAGTACCGACGGCACGCAGGACATCTGCCGGAAGGCGGGCGCCCGGGTGATAAAGAATGCCTGGCCGGGATATGTTGCCCAGAAACAATTCGCCCTGGAGGTCGCAAACCACGAGTGGATTCTCTGCCTTGACGCGGACGAGGAAATTCCGGCTGAACTGGCGACGGAAATGTGCCAGGCGGTGTCTGTCGCCGGGACGGATATCTGTGGTTTTTCCATGCCCCGATTATCGAGGTATCTCGGGCGCTGGATCAGGCACGGCGGCTGGTATCCGGACCGCAAAGTGCGCCTGGTTCGCCGGGGCAGGGGAAAATGGCAGGGGGTGAATCCCCATGACAAACTTGCCGTTATGGGCGGGGTAAAGCACCTGACAAATCCCATTTTGCATTACGTATACCGCGGTATTTCCGATCAGGTGGTCACGATGAACAGCTTTTCGGAAATTTATGCGGGCCAGGGACAACCCCGGGGGGGCTGGTTTGTTGCGGCTGGGCTTATTCACGCCTTTGGGAAATTTCTTGAATGTTATTTCTGGAAACTCGGTTTTCTGGATGGCGTTCCCGGGTTGGTCATTGCTGTGAATTCAGCGGAGTATGTTTTTTTGAAACATGCCAAAAGATGGGAAAAAAGCCTGCCCCGGAAGTGATGTAAATGGATATCTCCTTCATTATTGTCAACTGGAACACCCGGGACCTTCTGCAGAACTGCCTGGACTCCATCATTAAAACAGCAGAATCACTGACCTATGAAATAATCGTTGTGGATAACGCGTCCACGGACGGATCGGCCGAAATGCTGGTTGAAAAATATCCGCAGGTCAGGATGATTGCCAACAGGGAAAACCGTGGATTCGGCGCTGCCAACAATCAGGGTTTCGCCGTAATGAAAGGCAAATACGCCCTGCTTATCAATACGGACGCCGTCCTGACGAACGGTGCAGCCCGAAAATTATGGGCCTTTGCGGAAGCTACCCCCGACGCCGCGATTGTCTGCGGCCAGCTGCTCAATGCCGACGGAAGCAAACAGAATTCCGTCGCCGCGTTTCCGACATGGTTGACCCTTGCCGCCAACACGTCGCTTCTAGAATATCTTTTTCCCGTAAAATATCCCAGTAAAAGGTATGAACATACCGTGCCGCTGGAAGTGGATTCAGCCATCGGTGCGTGCATGATGATCCGTAAAAAGGCGCTTGATAATGTCGCTTTCTTTGACGAGCGTTACTTTTTCTTTTTTGAAGAGACAGACCTGGCATACGCGATGAGGAGAGCCGGCTGGCGGGTTTATCAGGTTCCGGACGCCCTGATTTATCATCTTCAGGGACAGAGCATCGGCCGGAATGCGCGTTCGCGTATAGAGTTTTACCGATCCCGTTACCAGTTCCTTCGCAAGTGGCATAACGGGGTGTATTACCGGCTGGCGGCAGGGATCATTTTCTTCAGGCTGCTGGCAGATACGCTGCTCAACGGTGTCGGCGTGATCTTGACGCTGGGCATGGCGGCAGGTCTTCGACAGAAATTATTTACATATTTACAGATTCTAAAGTGGCATTTCTCTGGTAGATGAGGTGTTTTCATCGAGTGATTCAAAGCAGTCCGTAATCCGACCGTTCAGGATGAATCACGGTTATGACCCCCGATAAAGCTATGGGAATCTTACGCAAAGACTTCGGGGCCTGTTATGCGGATATCTTTGTTATTCTTCGTCTTTGTCAGGGGTATTCGGTTGTTTTGCCGAGATGTTGATTTTTCCCTGAATTTCAGCTTGCCGTGACAGGGGGCATCGACAGGCTATGCCCCCTTTTCAAAGCGGGGATTTCGCGAATAAATATTTGACAATATTGATGTTGTTTTATAAACAATTAAATTTATTCAGGCCGCGCATGAATGCATACGCGAAAGCTTTGCATAACCAGGTCTATTTATTTATTCTGTTATACCGGCGTAGGAGACTGTGTCACAATGCAGAATGGTCATTGCGAGACGCCTCTCAGGCGTCGTGGCAATCTCGTGTATTCGGCTACTTAGGAGATTGCTTCAGTCGCTGTTGCTCCTTCGCAATGACATTACGACACAGTCTCGTAGGCCGGTATCCAGTTATTTCAGGTATTTCCTGGGTTCCGGTTTTCACCGGAATGACGAAAAAAGAATTATGCACCTATGAAAAAGCATTTTGTCAATAGAAATCTTTTTTGCTCGACCGTAGCCGGACCATACATATC
>MWDG01000056.1 GCA_002070455.1 Deltaproteobacteria bacterium ADurb.Bin151 | reverse complement strand
AAATAAAGGCAAAAAAGTTCATGGCTTTCACCCAGATAGATCTTTTCAAGCTCATGTTTTGGGAGACCTTCAAATTCCTCCACCGATATCAATGGTGGCAAAACAATAGCCACATTATCTGTTATCTTGAGCATACTCCTTAAAACTAAATCCGCTGGTGGTTGGGTATTAGATTGTTGAAATCGATATATGTGATCAGGCCCCGTGACTGCCCAGTCAGGATCAATAAAAACTGCATCAACCTTTGGTATTTTCTTTATGGTCTCCTTTTCAAGAATGCTACCGAGTAAAAAGGATACCTTTGCTGAAAGTCCCGCTTTTTTGATATTACTGATTGCCTTTTTCTGGATAGAGCCGTCAATCTCAACGGTGATTACATGCTTAGCCGTTCTTGCCAGCGATATCGTTGTGAATCCCGCACCAGTGCAAGTTTCTAAAGTATTAAGACCGGTAAATCGTTCTGCGAAATGCTTAGTCAAACGTTGATCGATGCCCATGATAAAGGTACGCTCATCGGCAATGTAGTAATCGCCAAATTTTTCTCGGATTGCATTTGGATTAAGATTCATCTTAGTCACATACCGAACAATTCATATACTTGGTTGGTTTTCCAGAATTTGGTTCGGGATATTACTCTTTTCTAAATAGAATGCAAAGAAGAAATTGCTTAAATATTAACCAATATGATCTCATGATGCTTGGTATTTATGGTAATATGCCGCTTAAGCCAAGTTGGCATATTATGGAAAATTTGCCAGATGCAAAAAAACTGACATTAATGAATGCCAATTGAAAGAGCGCATGACGTTGTAAGCTAACGAATACTTTGTTACAGCATCACTGAGCATTGAAGTCACCTGCCAAAAAAAGCTAAAGAGTTTAATTTTTAAATATTAACGATAGAAACAAATGATTATTGCCAACACAAGTCGCAATTTATTTTCAAATATCCCTACTTAAGTGATTTGTCCATGAAGCGGGTAATAGCCATCATGACAAGATGATAAATCGGGAAGCAGCACCTCTTGACAAAATAGAATAACCAGATGTCGAATGAAGTTATAACCATGAATTTACGGTTACGAATAGCCTTGATAATTAAATCTGCAACCTTATCCGGTGTGATTGCTATTCGGGGGGCAGATGCACGTAATTTGTCCGATGCTTCAGGTGTGGCATGAATTTCCACGCTCTGCACCATACCGGTATTGACCAGTCCCGGGCATACCACACTGACCGCGATATTATGTTTCCTTAAATCATAACGCAAAGACTCGGACATGCCGACCACTGCATGTTTTGCCCCGGCGTATACAGTATGCCAGGGAAGACCGATAATACCTGCAGTGGATGAAACAGAAACAATATGTCCGCCATTGCCTGATCGAATCATCTCCGGCACAAAACTTTCCAGGCCGTGTATAACTCCCCAGAGATTTACATTGATCACCTTTTTCCAATCACTGTGCTGCATGTCTTCTATCTGGGAAAACAGGGCTACTCCCGCCACATTCACCAGAATATCTATAGGTCCATATCCGTCATGCACATCTTTAGCAAAAGACATCATGGCCTGATAATCGCCCACATCAAAGGCGCGCACCTCACATACCTTGCCGCCGGAACCGGAAATCACATCAACTGTCTTTTTAAGGCCGTTACCGTCAATATCGGTTAAAAACAGACGGCAACCCAACTTGCCCATGGCCATGGCGGTAGAACGGCCGATTCCACTTGCCGCTCCGGTTATAAAAACTTTCTTTCCCGATAATATTTTCATTTTATTGACCAACCTCCATGCATCTGGCACATGATCAGACAGAATTCAGCTGTTTTGATTATTTCCGCTTGTACTGTTATGCAAATTGAGAAAACAAAAAAATTTAGTGTTTTTCAAGATCGCTAAACCAGCGGAAATGCGGACTTCAGCCTGCTATACATCGTGATCTGTGATCGTCTTTACACGTGCTGTCAAGAAAACTCCACCTGATGATACACTTATGACCGTATGATCCCTTTTTATGTTCGGACATGCACATCAGGCTGAAAAATTTTCCTCATCCAGCATCTGTACCTGATTTCTGCCCAGATCTTTGGCCCGGTAAAGCGCCCTGTCGCCCAGTTCGACCAACCGTTGCGGAGTTAACGTTTTTTGTGGTTTCATGGTGGCAACCCCAACGCTGACTGTTATGCAGGGGCCAACACTGGAATACGCATGAGGAATATTTTCCAGTTCAATGTTTTTTCGAAGTTTTTCTGCCATCTGGAGAGCGCTTTGCTCATCCGTATTGGGAAGGAGAACAACAAATTCTTCACCTCCGTATCGGGCACAAAGATCACGGGAACGGTGGATGCATTTATTCAACGCCTCTGCAATCTTCTGCAGACAGACATCGCCTGCCTGATGGCCATAGTGATCATTGTATGATTTGAAGTTGTCCACATCTAAAAAGAGAAGGGACAGCGGAGTGCGGTACTGGGCACCCATTTGCCATTCCGTATCGAGGAAAGTGTCAAAGTTCCGCCGGTTGGCCAGTCCCGTCAGACCATCCAGCGAAGAAATGAGTTCCAGTTCCGTTTTGGCTTTTTCAAGGCGAATCGTTTCAATCTCTTTTGAAAGATGGCGAAGGTAGTTCCACCGAAGGGCGCTTTCGATCTGGTAATTGGCGATCAGACTGATGATGAGGGCGGAAAACAAAACGACGCTGCTGTTGATCATGACAGGCGGCGCCATGGATGTGATTCCGGGTACCGTCACGACGTAAAGCAGGAAGATGAGCGAGGAAACAGTCAACGCGTGCCAGAATCGGAGACGAACGACAATATTACCAAACATGATGATCAGGATAATACCGGTGTGGTAATGAACAACATTGGGATGATGACTGAATTGTAAAATCATAATAATGCTCGCAGCGCTCAGAACAATGAGAAAGTCGGCCATGAAATCAATATAACGGATCCATACTCGATAATAGAGCAGTGCGAGGATGATGACCATGCAGGGAGTAACGATGCCCAGCCTGATTTGCCAGGCGGCTTTGTACATGTCCGGAAACATCTCCCGGTCTGTAATGAGAAACAGGTTGTACATGAATAAGGCAATGATCGTCATGACGAAAAAAAATTTCCTGCGGGCATCCAGGTTATAGGTAAGAAAATGACTTTCGAGATTGTGGTTAAACTTCAAAAAGGGAAATCCGTTTTCCATGGATTTCCTGATGTCTGCTTCAAGAGAGAGGATAAGATCCCGATGGTTGTCGTCTGATGCCTGATCGGTCATGGTCATCCTGATGGTAAATCCTTTTTTGTTTCATAACTATAGAAACAGAGGATTGTCCAAGTCAAGGGGTTTTTCGAAAATACAATATTCTCCGTTCATGATTCTCCGGGCCATTTGTATCTGCCTTCACAGGCCGTAGGGCAGAGAAATGTCAAGACTCGTTTCAGGAGCGGGGAAGTGACTTGGAAAAGCCTGCGGCGCTTTCGCCAGCGACGTATCCCGTCGAGAATGCGGCCTGCAGGTTGTAGCCGCCGGTATCGGCGTCAAGGTCCATGACCTCGCCGCAAAAATAAAGGCCCGTGACTTTTTTTGATGACAGGGTGCGCGGGTCGATTTCATCCAATGCGACGCCTCCCGCTGTCACGATTGCCCTGGCCAGTGGCAAAGGCTCTTTGATATTGAAACGCAAAGCTTTGAACAAATCAATGATTCTATCCCGCTCGGCGGCGCCAACCTGGTGAGCCGGTTTTTCCACGTCCAGGCCGGCGATGTCGATGATGGGGCGGATCATCTTTGACGGCAGGTATTCTTTCAGAATGCCCGCAATTTTTCTTTTACTGAATTTATTTAAATCCGATTGCAGTCGTTTCCGGAGTTGCTCCCCGCTCAGGGCGGGTTTCAAATCAATGAGGATCGAGACGGGTCTCTTTTCCATGGCTTCAACCACAGTCAGGCTCATTAGCAGGATGATCGGTCCGCCCAGGCCGAAATGGGTAAAGAGCATTTCGCCAAACCGACTTTCCAGGACAGGTGGCCGGGGAGTTTTCTTTTCGCCGCGTCCATAGTCGCACTCCGGTGTACGGGAGGCATCCACGTCTGCCGCAAACCCCTGAAATGCCGTGGCGCGGACGTTGCGCAAAGATACGCCCTGCATGGAGCGGGCAAGGTTTTGCTCGCGGACAGCCAGGGGAACCAGGGCCGGTTTGGGTGTGATGATCTTGTGGCCAAGCGACGCGCTGATATTGTAACCGTCGCCGGTTGAACCGGTTGCCGGCCAGGATGCGCCGCCGGTGGCGATAATGACGGCCGGGGAGAAGTAGTAACCTGACTCTGTTCGAACGATAAAGCGGCGATGCTCATCAACCCTCACCGAACTCACCCGCTGGTTGAAAATGATTCGCACTTTCTGGTCGGCCAGGTATTTTTGAAAAACCCTCACCACGTCGCGCGCGTCGTCCGATACGGGAAACACTCTGCCTCCCCGCTCTGCCTTGGTTTCCAGGCCATGTTTTTCCAGAAAGGAAAGCAGCTCCGGACGGAAAAAGCGGGCAAAGACACCGTGCAAAAAGCGGCCGTTGGGTCCATACATGGCAATGAAATTTTTGATGTCGGCGGTGTTGGTCAGGTTGCACCGCGTTTTGCCGCTGATCAGGATCTTTTTCCCGCAGCCGTCTGTTTTTTCCAGAAGCAGCACACGCGCGCCCAGCTCCGCGGCGCGACCCGCAGCCATCATTCCCGCTGCGCCGCCGCCGATCACAATGACATCAGCTTCAATCATTGGTCTGTTCATCGTGTCACCATGGATTGGACAGCTATCACAAATCGGACAGGCCGGTCAATGGATCAATTTACGCGGCCTTGTGATGGAGGCCGGCCTGTGCTAAAGGTTTGCGCATTTACGGGTGAACAGCAGGGAGCCGGATTTGAAGGTACCGACCAGTTTCATATCACTTACGACAAAAATGGTTCTGAAAGTGCAGCCGATTACTCATTTTTATTTGCGCGAGTGGAAAGAAAGGGCCGGGCGGATTCCCGATCTGGAACTGCGCAAACAGGCGCTCGCCAGCATTGCAGCAAAAAAATTTCACTGTGAAGGCGGCGCTCTTTACGGCCTGCTGGCCGGCCTTCATTATAAAGATGCGATTGCTTTTATCGTTGCTTACCAGACCATCAGCGATTATCTGGACAACCTGTGCGACCGCAGCACATCGCAGGATCCCGAAGATTTCCGCGCGCTGCACGAATCCATGCTGCAGGCCCTGTCACCGGATATGCCACTCAGTGATCATTACCGTTTCAGGCGGGAACAAGACGACGGCGGATACTTAATCGCTCTGATTCAGACCTGCAGACAGGTCGTGAGAGGTCTTCCCAGCTATCATCTTGGCTCAGCCGCTCTCGAGGAGCTTGCCCTGTTTTATGTTGATTTGCAGGTGTACAAGCATGTTCGGAAAGAAGAACGACTGCCGCGCCTGCAGATGTGGTTTGAAGGCCACGCAAAAGACCTGCCTCCCATGGCATGGTATGAATTTGCCGCCTGCACCGGCTCAACCCTGGGGATTTTTTGCATGGTTTCGCAATTGTTCAATCCGTCAACTTCTGCCATGCTGATTGCCCAAATGAAAAACGTTTACTTTCCCTGGGTTCAGGGATTGCACATCCTTCTGGATTATCTGATTGATCAGGAGGAGGACCGCAGCGGCCAGGATCTGAATTTTTGTTCATACTATGAAAATAAAGAAAAAATGGCCAACCGCATTGGTTATTTTTATCATCAGGCGCAGGAAAGCGTAGCGTGTCTGCCTGACGCGAAATTTCACCGGTTAATCATCCGCGGCCTTTTGAGCATCTATCTGGCCGATCATAAAGTTACCCGCCAGAAAGATGTCCGGGATATTTCCGGGAAACTTTTGAGCATGGGCGGCAAAGAAGCTTTTTTCTTTTATCTGCACTGCTGGGCTTACCGCCGTCTGACGGGTTAACCAGTCCTTCATTTATTATTCACAAGATGATTGATGCATTATTCTCCACCGGATGAGGAGTTATTCCCCTTTTCTCCGGGATCGCAAAATTCCCCGGAAAAGCTCGTTTGAGATTGTAGCGTAATATCAAGTATTTATCAGGTCTATGCATTGCTTTTGCAGTTGGCATAGTCAATGCTAGGTGACGGCAGGGAGTAATCGGGAGAAATCTGCTCATGAAAAAAATTCTGGTTTGCATTAGCAGCGTCCTTTATTTTGTAGCAGCCCTTGCTTTTGCCGCCGACAGGCCTGCTGCGGAGCCAAACCAGAGGGCGATATTGAAAGCGACTATGCAGAAAGCAGCCAAAATGAACGCCAGCGGCAAGGTCGTGGAAATCTCTGACACATCCATTAAGATCGAGCGGCGCATAAAAGGGAATACAGAAGTTATGGAGTTCGCATTGGAGAGTCCGGCGCGGGATATCGTGGTAAACGATTCCGTTAAAATTGACTACATCATGAAAGACGGGAGGTTAACAGCATCCAGGGTTTCCAAACCAAAGGCGGGAAAAGGTTCAGGCAACCATGGAACGAAGCAGATAAAAGAGAAACCGGCACCTGCTGTGAAGTAATCTGCAGATTGCCTTTCTATAGGTGGAGTCCTTTAAATAGATATTTAAGGGTAAACAAACAACCATTAACAAGGAGGATTTAAGATGAAGCGTGTAGTATTGTTAGTTGTAGCATTTGTTTTTGCACTGACCATGAACGTCGTCGCGGCTGACAAGGTTGTAGACAAAGTCGTTGACAAGGCAACCGACAAGGCAGTGGAAAAAGTAGTCGAAAAAGCAGATCAGGCCGTATCCGCTGACAAAGCAGCTCCGGCAGATGACAAGGCAGTTGCGAAGAAAGCTAAAAAAGCAAAGAAAGTCAAGAAGGCAAAGAAAGCCAAAAAAGCAAAGAAGGCTGAAGAAGCAGCTCCGGCTGCAGCTCCCGCTGAAGCTCCTGCCGCAAAATAAGCTCCAGAAGAATATGAAAAAAAAAGGGATGAGTTTTTACTCATCCCTTTTTTTCACGCCCGATCATCAATGAATCCGTGGTGCGAAACAAACTCATCGTGGTTTAATTTATTTCTTTCTGTTATAAACTTTTCGTTATGCTGAAAAATTTGCTGACAAGAATTATTGCATACAACAAGAATTTGACTGTGCGTATAAGGCTTGTCATACTCACCGTAACAGGCCTTGCCTTTGCAATGGCCTTATGGGGCATCATTCAGCTGACCGCCCTGGACAGGCTACTGGTCGATCAGCAGGTGAAGCGGCTGGAGGGTGTAGCGGAGACGGTCAGCACTTTCTATCAGCACTTTCCTACGAAACGGGGCATTGCTGCGCTGGATTCAGCCCTGCAGGATCATATCCAGACGGATGCACGCCTCGCCAGGATCGACATTTTTGACACCCGTCGCCATCACGTTGATTATGTTGCCGGCGCCAGCCGTGTTCAGTATGAATGGCCGGACAAAATGGTGGCCGAGGTCAGCTCTAAAGGAAAAACCCGTTATGTCAAACTAGCAACGGAAGAAGGACCATTTCTCGGGCTGCTCTATCCCGTATCCGGAGACACCAAAGACGCCCGCATTATCATCGGCATAATCGCCTTTTCTCGTGCAAATACTGAAATCATGAACAGTGCCCGTTTCCTGCTTCTTTTTACAAGCGCAGGGCTGTTGCTGGCGATCCTTTTGCTTTTGGGTGCGAGCTATGGCTGGATCATCGACCGGCCCCTGAAACGAATTATTGAAACCATTGATGAATTTCGGCAGGGAAGATATGTGGAGCGTATCCCCGTCACCCGCGAGGACGAATGGGGCCATCTGGCCAATCACTTCAATCAGATGGCTGACGAAATTCAGAATGTTATGGCCAGGAATCTTGAACTGACCCGACATCTGTCTGATCGGGTGCGCGAAGAGACGCTCAAGGTGGTTCATCTCCAGAAACAGGTTGATGATTTGCTGCAATTGACGGCCCTGGGTCATCTAACGGCGAATCTGGCCCATGATCTCGGAACGCCGCTGCATTCCATTGCGGGACTTGCCCAGCTGATGCTGGAGCGGGAAGGCTGGCCACCGGATGTTGCACACAAGTTAAATCTGATTGTGGAACAAACCCGAAGACTCGACAGTGTGATTCAAAATATCCGTAAAGCAACGCGTCTTCCCGAACCGCATTTCGAGTTGATGACGGTCCAGGCAATATTGAACGATACGCTGCCACTGGTGGAGCCATTGATCCAGATGAACCATATTTCCATTGACACGCATATCGAAGGATCATCGGCAGCTTTATATGTCGACCGCTACAGGATCCAGACAGCTCTTTTGAATATTATTCAGAATTCCATTGACGCTATGCCGGATGGAGGAAAAATCAGCATTCTTGCCGAAGATGACTGCGCCGCCGGAAACATTAGAATATCTATTACCGATAACGGACAAGGCATCGCGGCTGATCTTTTACAGAAGGTGAGCGAGCCGTTCTTCAGCTCCCACAAGGATGAAGGCATGCGCGGCCTCGGGCTTGCGATTGTTCGTGATATCATGAAGGCGCATGGCGGTCAGTGGGATATTCAAAGCATGCCCGCTTCCGGGACGACAGTCACTCTTTATCTGCGAATGGCCGATCAGGCCTCTGTTTAGATCTGGAATAGTTCACTTTTCTTCCTGAAGACCCCATCGACGGATTTTCATTCGCAGGGTTTTACGGTCGATCCCCAGAATTTCGGCGGCCCTGGATTGGTTCCAGGAGGTTTCGCGGAGGGTTTGGGCAATCTGCTCTTTTTGCGCTTCCTCAAGGGGTGTCATTTCCGTCACAGCGCCGTTTATTCCATTTGCCTTCTTCTGCCGGAAACGGGCAGGAAGATTTTCCGGCAGAATCACCACGAAGGGTGAAAGCAGAAGGGTCTGCTGCAGGACATTTTCCAGTTCGCGCACATTGCCTGGCCAGTTGTAGGCCATGAGTAATTCCACCGTCTCGTTTGAAATCCGTACGCCGGGATAGCCCAATTTTTTTAGCATCGCTTCGATCAGCAGGGGGATATCTTCCCTTCTTTCCCGCAAAGAAGGGACACGCAGCCGCACAATGAATCGGTACAGGAGATCCAGTCGGAAGCGACCTGCGTGAACTTCTTCATCCATGTTTTTATTGGCGGCCGCGACCACGCGAACCGCAACATGCTGAACTTCATGTCCGCCAATTCTGCGCACTTCTCCATTCTGCATGAACCGCAGAAACTTGCTTTGCAGCGATGTGGACATTTCCGTGATTTCATCAAGAAAAACGGTGCCGCCTTGAGCCGATTCGAGCAGGCCCTTATGCTGATGGTCCGCGCCGGTAAAAGCTCCTTTTTCATAGCCGAAAAGTTCCGATTCGAGCAGGTTGTCGGGAATCGCCCCGCAGTGCACCACTACAAAAGGCTTATGGCGTCGCGATGACATGAAATGCAAAGATCGTGCGGTTAATTCCTTTCCCGTTCCGCTTTCACCTTCGATAAGCACACTCGCCGGGGAATCCGCGACCCGTGCGATCTGCTTGTAAAACTCAACCATTGTGGCGGAAGATCCGATCAGTTTCGCCTCTTCATGAGCTTCCGGAGGGCTGTCTTGCCGCCGCTGTCGCAGTTCCCGCACTTCCAGAACTTTTTTGACCATTGCACGGCAGTCTTCGGGGGAAAAAGGCTTACTGATGTAATCCCATGCACCCAGTCGAATTCCTTCCATGGTGGTTTCCAGAGAGCCATAAGCCGTCATGAGGATGACAGGCAGATTCGGCCAGGTATTCTGGACTTCACTTAAGAATTGCAGACCATCCATGCCAGGCATGCGAATATCGGACATCAACAAATCGTATGGGGAAAGGTCGTGCTTCAGAGCGTCGAGGGCGGAAGTAAAGGCGGTGACGTCATAGCCTTCGCGCAGGAGAACTTCCTGCAGAAATTCACAGGCAACGGCATCGTCGTCAATCACCAGTATGCGGGCTTTCATAAAATCACCTGCTGCGTTTTTTGAGAAAGAGGGGATCAGGGCAGCGCGGCCACAAAAAAACCCTTGAGCTTTCTGCCGCCCAGGGCATCCCGGACAGTAATTTCACAGCGGATTCGCTTTTCGCCGTTTTCTTCATACTTGTCGGTTACCGTGCCGGTTACGGTGACCGTTGCCCGATCTTTGGTATTTTCAAAATCATCCAGATTGACGGGTTGTGTCATGCTCAGGAAATGCACGGAAAATTTTCTCAGATATTTGTTTTCGATCCAGGCCGTAACGGCTTCGCCCGCAATGCCCGAAATGAACATTCCGTGGGCAATGACTGAATCCAGACCGATTGCCCGGGCGAAGGTTTCATCCGTGTGCAGGGGATTAAAGTCGCCGGATGCTCCGGCATAGCGCGCAAGCTGAGCTCTCGTGATAGGTTTAGATGTATAACTTGGCATGCTGTCTCCAACAGCTATCGAATCAAAATCAATCGTCATCTTGTCGTCCTATCTTTCCATAAAAGTCGTGCGTGCCCTGAGTACCAGTTCACCTCTTTGGTTAAAGGCTTCTGTCACCAGGACCGTTACCTGAATGTACCAGCCTTTTCTCTCCTTTTTTCCGCGGTCGTACATTTCCGCGACTTTCATTGTGCAGCTAATGTGGTCGCCCGCATAAATCGGGGCCAAAAATTCGTACTCTTCTTCAGCATGCAGCAGTTTGCTCAAGTCCGCGCCCACACCGTTTACAATGCCCATCAGTCCGCCGCCCGTCCAGAACGGGAAACAGGTGGGAAAAGTCGGCGGGATCGGGATGTTTTCATAGCCGGCCTTCTTTGCCGCATCGACATCCCGGTAAATCTCTTTAATTTGATCGATATCCTCCAGCTGCGCCACGGCCGCTGCAAATTCTGCGATTTTATTTTTGGGAACCTTGATGGAGCGAACAGGAAACTCCATGCCGAGTTTCGATTTATCCGCCATAGCAACCTCCGATGGATTTTAAAGATATAATAAATTTTTCATATCACAGTCCTCTAATAATTTCATCTTGAATGATCGACTGATGGTGTTTCACCCGGGCCATGAAACGTTCTTGACAAGTTTCCCCCGTTGCCTGTATTTCTTTATATATGAAAATCTGTCATCTCTGTCAGAAGGAAATACCGGAGGATTTTCCAGTCGGCAGACAGGCGCAATGTCCTGGCTGCGGTACGGATCTTCACTGTTGTTTGAACTGTGTTTTTTATGAGCGCGGTGCTTACAATGACTGCAGGGAAAATCAGGCGGAGAGGGTTGTGGATAAGAACCGATCCAATTTCTGCGATTTCTTTCGCTTCCGGAACACAAAAGAAACGCCGCAAGGCCAGGCGTCTGATCCCAAAGTAAAACTGGAAGCCCTGTTTAAAAAATGAATGATTTCAGAAATTAAAATCGCCCGTTGAAAAAAGCGGCATTTTTCAATGTCCGGAAAGGGTTGGCCGGTTCAGGCCTGGGGCCTGATTTTTTTTTCTTACCTGGGTCAGGCAGTAAAGTCCCTTGCCTGCCTGTACCGGCAGATAGCATAGATTGTCCGAATTGCAGGATGAATAGTTCTGCTCGCGGTTTTTCCAGCGCATGATCAAGTCCGGTTCACAGATGAATGGGCGGGCCATGGCAATGAAATCACAAATGCCGTCCTGTAAGAATTGTTCTGCAACTGAAAGGGTGCGGAAACCTCCCACCAAAATCAGGGGAATGCCGATTTTTTCCTTGAAATATCGAGCTTCCTCTTTGTAATAGCCTTCGTTTTCCGGTTTGATGCTGCCGGGGCGAGCGGGAATCATTCCGTCCGATTCCCGTGTGCCACCGCTGAGCTCTATGGCTGAAATCCCTGACGTTTCCAGCGCGGTTGCAGCATAGATCATATCATCGATGCCCATTCCATTGGCCAGAAAATCATTGGCGTTCATTTTCACCAGGACCGGAAAGTTACTGCCTGTGGATGCCCGGACGGCCTGCACCACTTCCAGCAAAAAACGTGACCGGTTTTCGGCCGTACCGCCATATTCATCATGGCGGGTGTTATAATGAGGGGAAAGGAAAGAGCTTAAAAGATAACCATGTGCGGCATGAATCTGCACGCCGTCGAAACCTGCCTCCTTCACGAGGCGTGAAGAGTTGGCAAACGCTTTCACCGTATTACGAATATCGATGGACGTCATTTCACGACAGATGGTTGCGTCGCTCAGTCGCCGGACCATGGGTCCCATCGCCGCCTCGCCGGTCAGGGAGGTATTTGCGAAAATTCCCGCGTGGCTGATCTGTGCCACAATTTTACCCCCTGCTTCATGTACTTGACGGGTCATGTCCATCAGCGCGGGAAGATGATGGTCATTCCAGATACATAATTGTCTTTCCCCTGCACGTCCTTCACTGCTTACTGCTATATGACCGGTGATGATCAGTCCGGCGCCGCCTTTGGCCAGCTTCACCATGAACGCGCTCATCGGCATCGAACAGAAGCCCTGACGGTTTGCCAGTCCCTCCGCCGTTGCGGAGCGGATAAAATGATTGGACAGGGTAATGGAGCCGATGGTGGCCGGTTCAAAAACTTTCATGTTGTTAATCCAATATTCCGTTAGTCGGGTTAGAGATCATAAAGTGTTTCATCCTTGCGGGGACGCCGCAAAACAGATTTTCTCCCTCCAGCCTGCTTTTCCCCGAATGGATCTTCAGACGACAGGATGTCCCCCATTTCTTCATCGATCTTGTCCGGATCTTCCCCTGCCTCCATGCGCTTCAGGGCTTCCTGAAAACCCTCTCCCAGCTTCATTCCCGTTGTTTCCGACAATTTTCTCATCAGTTTTGCCGCGGCACGCGGATCATCTTCGTTCAATCTTTCCGCTTCCGTTGCGAGCTGCATCATGGCTTTCTCCATTTTACTTTCATCCAGGCCGCCCAACGGGTCGTTCGCGGGCTCCTCCTTCTTTCCCCCTGTGATGGCGGTAAAGACAGACATCTGCCGGGAAAGGCGGATATTTTTACAGCGCGGGCATGACGGGATTTTATCCGTGTTGACGGATCGGGAGAAGAAATTATAAATGGTGTTGCATTTCCGGCAATAAAATTCGTAGATCGGCATATCCGGTTCTCCTAAACATTCTCTTTTTTATAATCCATTGCCTGCAAATATTCAATACGTTCAGTAAGTGGCGGATGTGAATAATAAAAGATGACATACCAGGGGTGCGGGTGGAGATTGCTCAGGTTGTCCCTGGCCAGGCGTTTGAGGGCAATGATCATGGGACGTGAAGTACCCGTGAGTTCATAAGCCATCCGGTCTGCTTCGCGTTCGAAATGCCTCGTGATGGCCGTGCCAAGGGGGGCCAGGAAAAATCCCGCCGCCCCGAGGTAGAGAGAGATAAGAAAAAGTCCGGCATAAACAGGAGTGTGATCAATCCCGAAGGCGCGGTATAATGGAAGAAATCCCGTGGCAAAATATACAAAATAGAACAGAAACAGCGAAGCAATAACCATAAAGGCCAGCTGTTTGAGAATATGTTTCTTTTTCCAGTGTCCGATTTCATGCGCCAGAACCGAAACAATTTCTTCATGGGTGTGCGAAGCCAGAAGCGTGTCATATAAAACAATGCGCTTTGTTTTGCCGATTCCGGTGAAATAGGCGTTGGTATGTCTGGATCGTTTGCCTTCATCCACCTGATATATTCCCTTGGCTTCAAGGCCTGCCCTGGCCAACAGCGCCAGTATTTTCCCCCTGAGCTCAGCGTCCCGGACCGGTTCGAATTTATTGAAGAGCGGCGCGATCAGCACCGGGTAAAGCCACAGAAGCGTCAGCTGGAACAAGGTGAAAAAAACCCATCCCCAGAACCACCAGCTTTGCGGCAGATACAGGACAAATAACATGAGGGCGCTGACGATGATGGTCATCAGGATCGCGGAAATCAGCACTGATTTGAAAAGATCCATGAGCCACAGTTTCCACGTAATGGTGGAAAATCCGTATTTTTTTTCCAGAACGAAGGTGTGATAGATGTCGAACGGCAGGCCGGCTGCTCCGCTGATGATTGCCAGGCCGGCGAAAAAGATCAGCGCCTGCGCGATGAGATGGATATGGATCGAGGCAAGCCACCCGATTGCCACAGGCAACAGCAGGAATATCACGGCCAGTTCAATCATGTCCCCAACCAGATGCTCCCGGGATTCCAGGCGCGACTGGTCAAAGGTGTAGTCCACCAT
>MWDG01000055.1 GCA_002070455.1 Deltaproteobacteria bacterium ADurb.Bin151 | reverse complement strand
ACTTGCCCGAAGAGCGCTGGATGTAACCATAGCCTACACCAGTGAACGCAAGCAGTTCGGTCAGCGCATCTGCGACTTGCCGGTCGCCCGTGACATGATTGTCGCCATGTGGAAAAAAGTAGAACTGGCGGAGCTTGCGCTCCTCAAAGCCGCATTCAAAATACAGGAAAAAGCGAAGGACGCAGGAATCTACGCGTCGCTTGCCAAGAACGCCTGCGCGGAGGCGGCCCTCTTCTGCGCCAACGAAGGCCTGCATCTGCATGGCGGCTACGGCTTTACCACGGAATACGAAATTTCAAAGCTGGTGCGCGATTCTCATATCATCGACATCTATGAGGGCGTCCGCGAGGTACAGAACATGATTATCGGACGGGAGATTGTTTAAATATGCTGTATCTACATGCCATGGGGCATTTCAATCCCGAGAATGTTATCTCCAATCAGTTTCTGGAAGATCTGGATATCGGCACCAACAACGAATGGATTGTCGAGCGGGTCGGTATTGTCAACCGCCGCACGGTTCTGCCACTCGATTATATCAGGGAAACCAAAAATACAGACTTTCGGGCCGCGTCTGAAGCCCGTCTTTACACAAACGCTCAAATGGCCGCGGCGTCTGCCCGAAAAGCGCTTGCACGCGTGAACCTGAAGCCCGAAGATATCGGCATGGTGATTGCCGGCAGTTCATCGCCGGACAATATCGCGCCGGCCGAATCATCCGCCGTCGCCGCCGAGCTGGGCATTGAAGTGCCCTGCCTGGATATGAATTCTGCGTGCAGTTCATTCGGGATGCAGATGAATTATTTATCCATCATGCAGCCGGATGCGCTGCCTCCCTACGTGCTGGTTGTGGATTCCGAAACCCTGACGAAGACGGTGGATTATGCCGATCGGTCGATGGCGGTTTTGTTCGGCGACGGCAGTGCCGCTGCCATTGTTTCAACCCGGGTTCCTTCCCGTGCAGCGTTCGCGAGCAGCACTTTTGGTTCCCGTCCTTCCGCCTGGGAAAAAGTCGGCATTGGCTGGAACTGGCGTTTTGGCCAGGATGGCAACGCCGTTCAGGGTTTTGCCATTCGCAAAACCACCGAGGGAGTCCGTGAGCTTAAAAGCCGTTATGCTGACAGCGCCGGAAGATTCATTTTTATCGGTCATCAGGCCAATCTCAGCATGCTGACAACGGTTTGCGAACGCACAGGCATAGCACCGGAAAATCACTGGTATGGTGTTGACCAGTTCGGCAACACCGGATGCTGCGGTGCTCCCGCAGTCCTTTCCGCGCACTGGGAAAAAATCCATTCCGGTGATTATGTGGCGATGTCGATTGTCGGAGCCGGTCTGTCCTGGGCGCACCTGATGCTGATCATAGGGGATGAAAAATAATGGACAAACCGGTTGCATTGATAACAGGAGGAGCCACGGGCATCGGGGCCGCCTGTGTGCGTTCTCTGGCGGCGGAAGGTTTCCGGATCGGTCTTCATTACCGGAGCAGTAAAGAGAAAGCGCAGACTTTGCTTGCTGAAATCAGCGACGGTTTTCTAGTGCAGGCAGATCTGGTGAACATGGAACAGGTTGACGCGATGATCGATCAACTAAAAGAATTGGCCGGCCGTGTGGATGTCCTGGTCAACAATGCCGGCCAGTCCATCAACGCGGATATTCTATCGATGAAGATGGAGCAGTTCGATGAGCAGAGGGCGCTTGCGCGAGGCGCCTGGTATCTGACCAAAAGAATTCTTCGTCAGTTCATGGTTCGAAAAAATGCCGGCCGTATCATTAACATTTCCAGCGTGGTCGGCCACACGGGCAACGCTGGCCAGATCCCCTACACAATGGAAAAGGCCGCGCTGGACGCTTTTACCCGCTCACTCGCGCGGGAGATGGCCGGCCGCAATATCCTGGTCAATTCCGTTGCGCCGGGTTTTATTGAAACGGACATGACCTCCGGCCTGCCCATTGAGGTAAAAGAAAAAATGATGGCGGGAATCCCTCTGGGTCGTATCGGGAAACCGGAAGAAATCGCCGAGGTGGTTGCCTTTCTTGCCTTGAAGGGTACCTACATTCACGGTTCGGTGATTCACGTCAACGGAGGCCTTTATGGAGGCTGATGAAAGCATCATACAGGAAGTCCTGGCGCTAGTGCCGCAGCAGAAGCCGTTCCGCTTTATTGATGAAATTCTGGTCCTCAACGAGCAGCAGATTGTCGGGGCCTACCGTTTTCGTGAAGATGAATTTTTCTACCCCGGACATTTTCCCGGACGGCCGATCACACCGGGTGTGATTCTGATCGAGTCGATGGCACAGGTCGGTGTGGTGGCTTACGGGTTGTATCTTCTGGCCTGTCAGAACCATGTCCGGCCCGCGGAAATGAAGCCGCCGCTGAGTCTTTTTTCCCTGGCGGAGGACGTCGAATTCAGGGGCATTGTGTTGCCGGGTGAACGGGTGATTGTGAAAGGTGAAAAAATTTATATGCGAAAAGGCGCGTTGAAAGTGAGTGTCAGTATGGAACGGGAAAACGGAGAAGTGGTCTGTACCGGGAAACTGGCTGGGATGGGAGTTAAAACATGAATAAAAGAGTGGTGATCACAGGAATGGGCGTTGCCGCACCGAATGCTCATGGTCTGAATAATTTTGAAAAGGCTTTGCGTGAAGGTCTCTCCGGCATTCGTTTTCACCCGCTGCTGGCTGAGTTGAAATTCGGTTGTCAGATTGTCGGTGTTCCGGAAGATTTCGAAACGATTCGAAAGAGTTATTTTGATCGCGAAAAGCTTATGTCGATCAATGACAATATCGGGTACGCGTCGGTATCGGCTGTGGATGCCTGGAGAGATGCGGGTTTCAGTATGCCCGATGCAGATGATGATACCGTGGACTGGGATACGGGAGTCATCGCGGGTTCCGGCATCGGCGGAATGGATACCATTGCGCTGAGTGTCGTACCCCTGGTAAATGAAGGCCGGGTCAGACGATTAGGCAGCCGTGTTGTGGAACAGGTGATGAACAGTGGTACCAGCGCCCGTATCGGGGGATTGATCGGGGCGGGAAATAAAGTGACTTCGAATTCCTCGGCATGCAGCACGGGCAATGAGGCAGTGATCGACGCCTTCTGGAGAATCAGGACGGGTCTTGCCAAGCGTATGATTGCGGGAGGATCGGAAGGTGCTTCACCTTATATCTGGGGCGGTTTTGACGCCATGCGGGTGATCTGCCGGAAGTTCAACGAAAATCCAGCGGCAGGTTCGCGGCCCATGTCGGCCACGGCCTGTGGTTTTGTTCCGGGCGCGGGAGGTGCCATGCTGGTTCTGGAGGAACTCGAGACGGCGCTGGCCAGAGGGGCAAGAATTTATGCGGAAATTGTCGGTGGTGCGGTGAACAGCGGCGGTCAGAGGATGGGTGGCTCCATGACGGCTCCCAACCCCGAAGGGGTGAAAAGATGCATCCGCGATGCAGTAAATGATGCCGCTATTGATCTGGCGCAAATCGATGCCATTAACGGTCATTTGACAGCTACTTACGCTGATCCGATAGAAGTTCGGAATTGGGCGGAGGCGCTGGAGAGAGCTCCGGACAACTTCCCATACATTAATTCGACAAAGTCTCTCATCGGGCATTGTCTCGGTGCTGCCGGGGCCATCGAATGCGTAGCATCCGTGTTGCAGATTTACCGGGGCTTTTTGCATCCTTCCATTAATTGTGAAGACGTGCACCCGGAAATTGCGCCATACGCATCGAAAATTCCTCAATCCTGCATGGAGTTTCCGGAACTGAAATACCTGGCCAAGGCCGGTTTCGGTTTCGGAGATGTGAATAGCTGCATCGTATTTAAAAAGTGGGAAGAAAAATAACAATAAAGGAGTCGATATCATGGATGATAAAAAAATTTTTGAAGAGATGTTGAATATTTTAAGAGTCTATACGAAAGATCAGGCAGCTTTGGAGAAGGCAACCCTCGACAAGCATATCCTGGACGACCTGAAGGTCAATTCTGCGCGTCTGGTGGACGTGATCATCAAATGTGAAGACGTTTTCGGCATTACGGTTGAAGATGACGAGGCGGATAAGATCCGTACTATCGGCGACGCCGTGAATATTATCAAACAGAAGCTCGGGTAAAGAACATGGATGCCAGATCCAGACTTTGGCTGCAGCTGCAGAATATTTTGGGGCGGCTGGGCTTTATCTTTCTCGCACCATTTTATTTCCTGATGATTCACCTGCTGCATTACCGCATTCGGAATTTGCGGGAACTCCGGAGACAGTGTGCAATGGAGTTTGACAGCCACCGGGGGCCCTGGATTATCTGCGCCAATCATTTGACCATGATTGACTCGTTCCTGCTGAGCTATTCCTTGTTTGGTTTTGTCAGGCATTTTACGCATTTTGGACAAATTCCCTGGAACCTGCCGGAGAGAAGTAACTTTCAAAGCAATATTTTCCTGGCGGTTATCTGCTACCTGTCCAAGTGCATTCCCGTGGATCGGGGCGGTTCCCGTGAGAAAATGAAGAAGACGCTGGACCAATGCACATATCTGTTGCGCCATGGACACGCGGTGATGATTTTTCCCGAGGGAGGCCGTTCACGGACAGGCCGGGTGGATAAAGACAATTTTTCGTACGGAGTAGGGCGGTTTATAAAGGATGTGGGAGAATGCAAGGTGATGTGTGTTTACCTGCGCGGTGACACGCAGCAACAGTATAGCATGATCCCCGCCTGGGGAGACAGGTTCCACGTGCGGATGGAAGTATTTAAACCGGTGCCCGTTGCTGTAGAAGGTCTCCGTGCACAGCGGGAGTATGCAGCCCAGGTTATCGAAAGGCTCGTCCTAATGGAGGAAAAGTATTTTGCCATACACCGGGAACGATATTGTGGATTTGGCCCGTCAGCCGAACGGTCGAAAAAGCACGGATTCGCGCTTTCTGAAGAAAATTCTCACCGATACTGAAATCGATCAGACAGGTTGTTCCGCGGATCCTGAAGCAGTGCTCTGGTCTTTCTGGGCCGCCAAGGAAGCGGTCTACAAGGTTCTTCTGAAAAAAAACGGCCATACGGCGTTTATTCCGAACCGCTGGTCTGTCCGATACCGGGATTTTCAGGATTTATGCGAAGGCGACTTTGCTTTGCGAAGCGGCTGCAGGGAAGGGGAGGTGGGTATCCCCGGTTCCGGCAATGTCTATATTCGTCTGTTTACTTATCCGTCTTATGTCCATTGCATAGCCTCTGATAAATCTGAAAGCCTGAACAGGATTGTTGCCCGCGTTGATCGGCTGCCCCGGCAGGAGAATTCTTTGCGCACGGATCCTTCTTTATTTGTACGTTCTAAACTGCTTCGCTGTCTTGCCCGCCATTTCCACCTTGCGGCAAGGGATATGAACATTGTCCGCGAACCCCAAAAAGATGGGCTTGGGCCGCCGCTGCTTTATATAGCAGGCGTCCGGTCTGCCATTGATCTCAGTATCAGTCATGACGGATGCTATGTGGCGTATGCCTATCTGGACCGATCCTGCAGGATTTTTCATAAAGCGATGCTTGACCGGGCTGTTGCCCAAATACCTTTTTCGCTTACCTGAGAGTGTTTTGTATAAATCTAAAACTCACTTCAGGCAATGACAAAACTCGCTTTGGGCTCAAACAGTTGTCATTGCTGGTCTTTCGTTTTGCCAAGATTTATTGAACAAAACACTCTCAATGGACACTCAAAAGGATATTGTTTGGCAATAGCCCGTGATATTTTGTTGTCAGGCCTTTGTTGTTATGTTAGGAAACCGAATCATTAAATGAATCCGACATGAACTCTAAAAAGGAGGAGATATGGATATCAGGGAAGTTGTCGCCGTGGTAACCGGAGGAGCATCAGGCCTGGGGGAAGCCGTGATTCTGGAACTGGTAAAAAATGGAGCAAAGGCGGTTATCATCGATCTGGACGAGAAAAAAGGGGAAGCCCTTGCCGCAGCGAATCCGGGAAACGTCGCGTTTGTTCGTGCCGATGTGACCAGCGAAGATGATATCCGGCAGACGATCTGCAAAACGGTCGATCGGTTTGGTAAAATCAATGTGGCGGTCAACTGCGCGGGGGTTCCGGATGCAGGGAAAATACTGGGCAGAAAAGGACCTCTTTCGCTGTCATTGTTTCAGAAGGTTATTCAGATCAATCTGGTGGGTACCCTGAATGTCATTCGTCTTGCCGTTGAGCGGATGGTGAACAACACTCCCGGAAACGATGGAGAGAAAGGTGTCATTGTCAACACCGCGTCAATCGCCGCTTTTGACGGCCAGATCGGACAGGCAGCCTACAGCGCATCCAAGGGCGGGATTGTCGGGATGACGCTCCCGATTGCACGGGAATGTGCTGACTATGGCATCCGTGTGGTGACGATTGCGCCGGGGCTTTTTGAAACACCCCTGATGGCGGGGATGCCGCCCGCTGTAAAGGAAAGCATGGCACAGGGAGTGCCTTTCCCGAAGCGGTTGGGCAGGCCCGTGGAATTTGCGAAGACGGTTGTTCACGTGATTGAAAACCAGATGTTCAACGGTTGCTGCATCCGGCTGGATGGTGCGCTGCGCATGCCGCCTAAATAAATGGTATTCTGAAGACTGGCTGTTGCAGCAGATCTTTCGAAAGATTCAAACCGGCAGTGTTTTGAAACACTCCATTCGCTGAGTCCGGCACGCAACTGAAACAGGTGCCGTTTATCAGGAAGGGATGTCTTTCCGGAGCTGGACCGGCTTTACCTGTTTATTGCGCATGCGGATGTTGAGCATTTCCACCGCCACGGAAAAGGCCATGGCAAAGTAGATGTATCCTTTCGGCACGTGAACTTCGAACCCTTCCACCATCAGCGTCACGCCCACTAAAATCAGGAAAGACAGCGCCAGAATTTTGATGGTGGGGTGCGCATCCACAAAGTCGGAGATCGGTTTGGCGGCAAACAGCATGACGCATACAGCGAGGACAATCGCGATGGCCATGATGGAAATGTGCTGGGCCAGTCCCACGGCCGTAATGACCGAGTCCAGAGAAAAAACAACGTCCAGAATGGCAATTTGAAAGAGGATCGGTGCCATTTTCACGGTTTTCACCTTTGGTCTTTCTTCCTCGATTCCCTCCAGGCTGCTGTGAATCTCATGAGTTGCCTTTGCCAGAAGGAACAATCCACCTCCGATGAGAATAATATCCCGTCCTGAAATGCCCTGCCCCAGGACAGAGAACAAGGTCTGCGTCAAATTGGCTACCCAGACAATGGAAAAAAGGAGCATCAGGCGGGTCAGCATGGCCAGCATTAACCCCAGGTTGCGGGCAATGTTTCTTTTTTTCGCGGGAAGCCGACTGACCAGGATGGAAATAAAAATGATGTTGTCAATACCAAGGACAATTTCCAGCGAAGTAAGTGTCGCAAGGGAAATCCAGGCTTCAGGACTGGTAAACCACGAAAACATAATCTTTCTCCCCCAAACTAATACTCAATACCTGCTCGGTCTTTGATACCAGCTGCGTAATGATGCTTGATTTCCCTGACTTCGCTCACCGTATCGGCGAGGCCGATGATTTTTTTTGCTGCGTAGCGGCCGGTCAGAATCAGATCCAGCGACGGAGGCTTGTTCTCGATCAATTGGATGACATCCTGCAGGGGAATCAGTTTGAAGTCAACTGCCACGTTGATTTCATCGAGAATCACCATGTCGTATTTCCCGGAAGCGACGACTTTTTTGGCCAGTTCTAGACCCTGCCGCGCCAGTTCAATATCCGCAGGGGCGGGATGGTCGCGCATGACGAAACTGTCCAGGCCGGAACGATGAACGGTCAGGCGTGGAAGATATTTTTCGGCGGCCACGCACTCGCCGTAGCTTCGGCCCTTCATAAACTGAATGATAAAAACTTTATATCCCTGTCCGACAGCCCGCAATGCCTGTCCGAAAGCGGAAGTGGTCTTTCCCTTGCCGTTGCCGGTAATGACGATAACCAGGCCGCGTTTTTTACCCTTTGCATTTTTCGCAGAAGGTGACGTCATTTTCTTTGCCGGTTTTTTTACTGTGCTCACGTTTCCGGATGATGATTTCATGAATGGTCTCCTGATTTCAGAAATCGGTGCACGATGGATTCCGCTTCGGTGTAAGGGTCCGCCTCACGATTTTTTATCCTCTGAGCAATGCTTCTCAATTCGCCGCTGGCGATGAGGTGTCCCATGACCGGTTCCAGAAGAGCGGATTTAATCGCATCAGATATTTCCATCAGCGCTTTGCGTTCCATGCGTTCGGAAAGTTGGCCGCTGACCAGAAGATGCGCGTGATGATCGGAAATGGCTTGCATGAGTTCCACCGTTTTTTTTGCAAAGCTTTCCGGTTCATAAAGATTACCGATGCTCACGATGGGCGGACGCCATGTGCCGGGCGGAAGAGGTGAAGCATTGAGCAGAGAGGTCAGTTCGGTCTGGAGTTGCTGGGCGCCGGGCCGATCTGCTTTATTAATGGCGAATACATCGGCGATTTCCATGATTCCGGCTTTCATGGCCTGAATTTCATCACCCATACCGGGCACCAGGACGACGACGACACTGTGAGCGTGATGCATAATGTCAAGCTCCTGCTGACCGATGCCGACCGTTTCGACAATGATGACATCCTTGCCCATGGCTTCCATGACATGGATTGCATCGCCCGCCGCCTGGGAGAGTCCGCCTAAAGCGCCGCGCGTGGCAAGTGACCGGATGAACACATTTTCATCTTCGGCATGCCTGAGCATACGCACGCGGTCGCCAAGAATCGCGCCTCCGGAAAAGGGACTGGTCGGGTCGACGGCCAGAACGCCAACGGTTTTCCCGTTCTTGCGGAACTCACTGATAAGCGCATCAGTCAGAGTGCTTTTACCTGCTCCAGGTGAGCCCGTGATGCCAATGATAAAGGATTTTCCGGTGTATTGAAAAAGTTTTTTAATTCTGGGACGGGCCTGCGGTTTTTTGTCTTCGAGGTCCCGGATTAGCCTGGAAGCACAGCGGACATCCCCTGTACATATTTTTTTAGTAATATCCATTTTTAAATACTGCCGGGATTCTCTTTAGTCTCTGGGTTGAATGTTGGTGCGAACCCAGTCCACAATGGAATCGAGCGACGCTCCGGGGATAAAAATGGCCTTGAGGCCTGCATCATATAGAATTTGAAAATCCTGCTCAGGAATAATGCCGCCTCCGATGACGGTAATATCGGAGGCGTTTTTTTCACGCAGGAGCTGCACAACACGCGGAAACAGAACTCGATGCGCGCCTGAAAGGCAGCTTAAGCCCACAAGGTCAACGTCCTCCTGAATGGCCGTGGCAGCGATTTGCTCGGGGGTTTGATGGCAACCGGTATAGATGACTTCAAAACCGGCGTCACGAAAGCAGCGCGCCAGGATCCTTGCACCCCGGTCATGACCGTCGAGACCAGGTTTGGCCACCATGATTCGAATTTTTCTTTCCGACATAGTATCTCCTTCAAAAATCACTTCAGGCCGGGCAGTCTTTATCCGCATGATGCCGGCAAAGGCCGACCTATTTACTCAGCCTGCCTTGATTAATACAGGCCGGGGTCCCTGTACTCCCCGTAGACTTCACGGTAAACGTCGCATATCTCCTGTTGCGTTGCCAGGTTCTTGACCGCTTCAATGCAGAAAGGCATCACATTTGCCCCGGTTTTACAGGCAGTTCGGATGTCATCCAGTGATTTTTTCACGGCGTGGTTATCCCGTTTGCGCCGGACTTCCCGTAGCCTTTTAATCTGTTCTTCGCCCACCTGTTCATCGATTTCCACCAGCGGAACCGCATGCTGCGAGTTGGTGACGTATTTGTTGACGCCCACCATGATTTTTTCCCTGGCATCGAGCTGCCTTTGAAACCGGTAAGCCGCTTCGGCAATTTCCATTTGCGGGAAACCCCTTTCAATGGCTGCCACCATGCCTCCCAGAGCGTCGATTTTTTCAATGTATTCCCAGGCCTTTTCTTCCATTTCATTGGTTAGTGATTCAATAAAGTAGGAGCCGGCCAGCGGATCGATGGTGTTGGCCACACCGGTTTCCTCGGCCAGGATCTGCTGGGTGCGAAGCGCGATTTCCACCGCCTGCTCGGATGGAAGGCAGAGAACTTCATCCAGCGAGTTGGTATGCAATGACTGTGTTTGCCCCAGAACGGCCGCCAGCGCTTCCACGGTGGTCCGGATGATATTGTTGTAGGGCTGCTGCGCGGTGAGCGAACACCCCGCGGTCTGCGTGTGGAAACGCATCCACATCGAACGGGGATTTTTGGCGCCGAAGCGGTCGCGCATCACTTTGGCCCAGATGCGGCGGGCAGCGCGGAGTTTGCAGATTTCTTCAAAAAAATCAATGTGGGAATTAAAGAAGAAAGACAGGCGTGGGGCGAAATCATCCACGTTCATTTTCTTGCGGCGGATAACGTCTTCAACATACTCTATACCGTCCCGTAATGTAAAGGCCAGTTCCTGAACAGCCGTTGAACCGGCTTCGCGGATATGATAACCGCTGATGCTGATGGTGTTCCATCGGGGAACGTATTTTGTGCCGAATTCAATCGTGTCGCTGATCAGTTTAACAGATGGTTCCGGCGGGCACATGAATGTCTTTTGCGCGATGAATTCCTTGAGCATGTCATTCTGGATAGTTCCTCCGATTTTGTCGAGTGGCACGCCCTTGATTTCGGCGGCTGCGCAATACATGGCCCAAAGGACGGTTGCCGGCGGGTTGATGGTCATGGAGGTGGTTACCTGGTCCATCGGGATGCCGTCCATCAGGACCAGAAAGTCCTCAAGGGTGTCGATGGCCACGCCGCACTTGCCAACCTCACCGAGGGCTTTGGGAGAGTCACTGTCGTATCCCATGAGTGTCGGGAAATCAAAGGCCGTACTGAGGCCTGTTTGTCCTTCCCGCAGCAGCATGTGCCAGCGTGAATTGGTGTCCCGGGCGCTGCCCATGCCGGAAAACATTCGGAAAGTCCAGTATTGACCCCGGTATCCGGTGACTTGATTGCCGCGCAGATAGGGGAATTCACCCGGCACTCCGATGTCGTGGGCAAAATTCGTGTCTTTTAGATCTTCAGGAGTATAGAGACGTTTAATATCCAGGTCGGAAACGGTTGAAAAACGGTCTTTCTGGTCCGGATTGTTTTTTAACGATTTTTGAACCTTATCTTGCCACTTTTTGCTTAATTTTTGAGATGTTCTTTGCGTTTCATCCGAGAAATACAAGATTTTCCCCCCTGGTCCCTTTCAGTCATTGCACACGCTGTCGACTCGCCTGGACGGCTTTAAAAAACAATCCGGAATCTTTTCGACCCTGATGCGTCATTTTTAGAAAAATACCGTAGAACTGCAATTTCAAAACTTTTTTACCCCTAAATCAAAAAGGACGTTTTTGTCAAGGAATTTTAGGGTTTGTGATGGATGATGCCGATGATGAATAAATAAAAAAAGCACGCCTGAACTTGTCTCACGGCGTGCTTTTTATTTTGCGGGAACCTTTAGATTGCTCTTACATTTTCCGCTTCCAGGCCCTTTTTGCCCTGGACAACGTCGAAACTGACCTGTTGGCCTTCATTCAACGTTTTGAATCCGCTGGACTGAATGGCGCTGAAGTGAACAAAGATGTCGCTACCGCCCTCTTGCTCGATGAAGCCGAAGCCTTTGCGTTCGTTGAACCACTTTACTTTACCTTCTGACATAGTGGTAATCCTCCTTTCTCAAAATTTCCTAAGTCGAATTATCACTGTGGCAGAAACAAAAAGGCCGCCAAACGAAAAGTACTTAAGGCGGCCGACCTTGTGCTTTAATGAAACCATTCAACTTATTCCTTCGCTTTTTTACTCCATGACCCGCGAAGTTGAACGCACCCTAGAGGAATTATCCACAATAGTCAAGCTTTTTTATTGTTGGTATTTGAGACGGTGTGGATGTGCTTTGAAAACCAAGTAAAATGGAGGTCGGTTTCGGATGAACAAATAGTAATAATATATAGATGTGCTCATTGAGTCTCTGAAATAAAAGGATTCATCCGCGCTGGAAAGAGTCACTATTCTAGTCAATCGTAAAAAGTTTTTTTCCGCTTCCGTAATCAAAACCCATGATACCCGCACCTTCCAGCATCAGGACAACCAGGTTTCCCGAACGGATCACCTTGATTTTATTCTCGCTGCCGCTGAAGGTGGAATAATAGCCTTTATCTTCGTCAATCTGCATTTTCTGGAGCATTTCGCTTTGAGGCACCGTCCATTTTGTTTTTCCATCGCGGTCGATACAGGTCATGATCCGGTCGGCCTTTTTGTCAATCTGGTTCAAATGAATGACGATGGCCCCATCCTGATCCTGATGGTAAATGATTCCCCGCAGGAAAACCGTGTCAGCCATCTGCCTGGCTTCGAGCGTGCCGTTCCTGTGCGGGATTTTTCTTTCGAACTGATCACAGTTGTGCTGCAGTCTCGACTCATTCCATATCAATTCACGATGCGCCGCTTTTACCCGGTACAGCATTTTGCGTGTATCCTGGCCATCCTGGGCGCACAAAAGGAACTTTTCCTTCTCGCTTATGTCTTTGCGCTGCTCGTCGTAATAGAGAGAATAAGACGGGTAGAGTTTCTGCTTCTCGATGGGATAGATCAGGCCTGTCCGCCCGTCTTTGGTGTCCAGCATGATCAGATCTCTTTTTTCATCGTACCATGCCTTGGCAATTCCTGCGGCAAGAAGCGGATGACGGGAAATGAAACCCGCCGTGTCCTCGACCATTGCCCCCGTGAGAACATCAAAAGTCTGAATTTTCGGTTCGTCGAGATGATAGGCATCGGCAATATGCCAGATCTTATCTCCATTGTAAAACATGCTGGTTCTGATGATGATGTCCTTGTATGGAATTTTGATCCGACGGACGACTTTTCCGACGGTGGGATCATACTCATACAGCCATGCCTTGCAGGATTTGCATTTGCGTCCAACCGAATAGTGGCCGGGTGTTTTGACGGAAGAGACGTAAGTGAATGAACCATCGGTAAGAATCCACAGCCGGTTCGAACCGTCTTTTTGCGGGACGAGGGCACAGTCAAGAATATCGCCGCGGATCTTGTCGGGAGTTGCAAGGGGATAGAAGTAAAAAATCCCCGCCAGTGCAAGGATTACAAGCCCAACGATAAACATCAACTTGGCAAGACAACCCGTTTTGGATTTCGGTGTCACTGGATTGCCCGGAAATGGAGATCCGGACCCGATGCCGGGAGGTACGCCCAATTTTTTGTAGAGTTCAGCCTGATTATCTCTCATGTCCATCATCGTGACTCCTTTAAGTTAGTGCTGAATATCTTCAATTAACAATTTCATAGCCACATTTTTCCCCTTATTTACTGACCCGTTAACTCTGAGGTCATTCTTTCGATCGAACCGGAGCCCGTGCAAATGACCGATCCCGCGGGCATTGCAAAATCTTCCGCATAGGCACATTGCACGAAAGGATGAACGGGCAACACGAATACGGAAGCGACCGTCGTGACAACAAAAATACGTATATATCGGTTCATATTGTAATTTTATCATGAGTCCTCATGGTTTGTATAGTGTGGTGAATGAGTTTTTTGGGGGCACAAAATTCATTACCACCCCCATAATTTTCTTGACAAGTATCACTTATTGGTATATTGGTTGAACCATTGATTCAATGATCCAATATAAAGAACTGCCTGATCAGGAGGTAAATTGTGTCTGTCAATCCCGTTTTCACGCGTTCCATCTCGCGTTCACGTCTCAGCGATGAAATTGTTACCATCATTCAGCAACAGATTATGTCCGGCGCAATTGCTCCGGGCACCAGGCTGCCCACAGAACGGGATTTGGCCGAATCCTTCAAGGTGAATCGTACGACGGTACGGGAGGCCCTGCGCAAACTGGAAAACCTTGATCTGCTGGATATCAACCATGGCGACGGGGTTTATGCCAGAAATTACCTGGAGAGCGGCAGCCTTGATCTGATCAAAGCTGCCATATACAGCAGCAGTGACAACTGCAAAAGCCTCCTGGACATCCTTGAAGTTCGCCGCATTATCGTGCCGGAAATGGCTTCACTGGCGGCGCAGAGACGGACCGCGGCTGACCTGGAAGATCTCAGGTACGCCGTGTTGAAAGCGGACTTGACCATGCTGGAGAGAGACATCAAGGTTCACCAGATGATTGCCCGCTGCACTCACAACCTGCTGTGCACCATTATCCTCAACTTCTTCAATCAGGTGTTCCGCGATTATGGATACCTTTATTTCGATGACGAACGAAACGTCACACGGTCCCGTACATTTCACCATGAGATCCTGGAAGCCGTCAAAAACCGTCAACCAGAAGAAGCCCGCCGGATCATGGCGGAGGTTCTGTTTTATGCGGAAAAAGCGGTCAGGAGCGCTATGGCCGCTAAAGCTAAAAAGGAGTCATAAGCGTGGATCGATTTATTGAGACCTGCAGGGATGAACGCTTTGATGTCATTGTCA
>MWDG01000054.1 GCA_002070455.1 Deltaproteobacteria bacterium ADurb.Bin151 | reverse complement strand
TCCGGATAGCGGGATACATCGTGATAGCTCTTCAGACCTTCCACATGCCCGAGCACGGCATCATAAGGGCGCCACGCGCGCCAGATAAAAGCGGCGAGTGCCAGACCGATGGCAATGAAGATGCCCTGGATGACGCCCAGCAAAACCACACCTGAAAAACATACAATGGATAAAACAAACTCGTCGCGCCGCAGTTTGAAAAGGCGCAGGACACCGCGAACGTCAACAAGACTGATGCAGGCGCAGATAACAATTGCACCTAAAGCCGCATGAGGCAGGTTTTGCAGCACATTCGGTGCGAAGATCAGTAAAAGTGCGATGCAACCCGCACCGACCAGGCCGGTCATTTGCGTTTTTGCTCCGGCAGATTCGGCGACCGGCGTTCGTGATGCGCTGCTGGTGACGGGAAATCCCTGAAAGAAACCCGTGGCCATATTTACGGCGCCCAGAGCGATGATTTCCTGGTTGCTGTCAACCTCTCTTCCGGCGCGAAGAGCGAACGTACGTGAAAGCGTGCTCATGTCGGCAAAAGACACCAGTGCGATTGCGATGGCAGCCATCAACAAGTCACGGAATTCAGCCATGGAAACAGCAGGAATTTGAAATTGGGGCAATCCCTGCGGCAAGGGTCCGATCAGACTGATTTCTGCCCGGAGGGATGGATTGATGAAGGAAACGACGATTATTGCCCCCACGACAGCGATCAGCACGCCCGGAATTCTGGGTACCCAATATCTGAATCCGAGAATAATGATCAGGCAGGAAAGACCAATGGTAAAAGCTACCCAGTTTGTTTGTCCGTTCCAGATTCCCATGACAAGATTGCCTGATTCCGTTAAAAAGCTGTTGCCGCTTACGGTAAAGCCGAGAACTTTCGGTAACTGGCCGATCAGCACAGTCAGTGCGATGCCGTTGAGGTACCCCATGCGGATCGGTTTTGATAGAAGATCGGTAATAAAGCCAAACCTGGCCAGGCCTGCAGCGATGCACAGCGCGCCGGTTAAAACGGCGAGCATTCCGGCAAGGGATACCGCTTTATCCGCGTTGCCCGCGGCCAAAGGTACAATCGTTGCGGCGATGATTCCGGCAAGCGCGGAGTCCGGCCCAAGGACCAAAATGCGGCTTGGTCCGAAGATGGCATACACGATCAGGGGAATAATGGTGGCATAAAGGCCATAAATGGCAGGCAGACCGGATGCCGAGGCATACCCCATGCCAACAGGCACGAGGATTGCTGTCAGAACCATTCCGGCGGCAATGTCATTGAGCAGCCAGGCGCGCTTGTAGCAACGCAGGGTTGCGAGAATGGGAAAAAGACGGTTGATGCCGCGCGGGCGTTTTCTGCGAACAAAGGGGTTAGTGAAGGATTCTTGTGGTGATGCCAAAAAAAACTACCTCCAGAGACAAATGTTCAGCCGGGTTTTTTTCAGGAAGAATGATTGTAGATTCGTGAAACCTCTTCCGGTCCATATTTTTTTTCGAGGTTCCTCATAATAAAGTGCCCCCTGGCCATGTTCTGGAAATGGTCCATGAAAATGGAGTTGATCAGTGCACCCCCTGCCGCACCGATTACCGGCACAGCCGACGCAGCGGCTTTTTGTGATACGGTGACGCCGAATCTCGATGCAATAGTTGCCAGCAACCGGACCAGCGCGGGAGCTCCCTCTTCGGCAAGTCCCCTTTCCACAATGTATTTTGCCGCTTCGGAGATTTGTTTTGCCAGGAGGACCTTCACCGCGTAATAGCCGCTTTCGGTTCCGTCGTCTTTGCTGGTACTTCCGCCCAGGGCAAAAACAGTCAGGCAGGCGAGCTTGGTTTCAATCTGATTGAGGTTTTCCCCCTCGCTCCTGGCAATATCCGCGATGGAACGGAACATAATAACCGTAGTTGCCGGCAGTTCAACGGCCAGTGCCGGGAGACCGAATGCGCCTCCCACGCCCCCGGATGCGGCGACAAGGATTTTATGAAGAATATCGTTTGAAGATTTCCGCTCAGAATGATTGATCGTTTTGATTGCGACATCAAGCGCATGCCTAAGTGACTTCTGCGTAACGGTCTGGATGGCGTCGGACCATTTTGCAGGCAGATAATCAAAAGCCTTTTCAAAGGGCATTCCAATAACGTTGGTGAGTTTTGCAGCAAGCCCCGGATTCTCTAAAAGATCTCTGGCATATTGCAGTCTTTTGAAGTCTTCTGGATTCATGACCATTTTTAAAATCCTTAAAACAGGATACATAACAGGAGGACGCAACCCCATCCTTCTTGTGCAACTCTATCTTTCAATATTATTTTGTTCAAGAGAATTTTCAGGGGTATCTTTATCCATACAAAAGGACAGCAGCAATTGCCCCTGGCCGGGATTAACTCTTGAGTTGAAAAAAAATCAGAAATATGCGATATTAAAATGCATAAAGACAAAAGTGTTGTTTACCACCGAATGGCGGGGCCACGGGCGGAAGTGATGGATTGCCAGCGGTTGCTTCCATGAAAACCGGTTTACTCAAAATACTCAACTGCCTTCTACTGACTGATTAAAATGAATCGTGACGGCAATCTTTCCTCGGTTGCAGCGGCACATGGAATAATCTTTTTTGGGGGAATATGGCCATGAGAATAGCTGTTTTAACAGGCGGCGGGGATTGCCCCGGCTTGAATGGTGCGATTAAATGGGTGACAAAGACAGCGCTTGATCCTGCTCTGGAGAAAAAGCGGTCCGTAAAATTCGATGTTATCGGTATCAGAGACGGGTGGAAAGGACTGGTGGAAGTCGATCCGGAAAATCCCGAGAGCCTGGCCCGCCATACACGGCGACTGGACGAGGAAATCGTACGGACCTGGGATCGCTACGGGGGAACCAATCTCGGTTCCTCACGGACCAACCCTTTCAATCCAAAGAAAGATGCGTCTGAAAAAGTAATTCAGAACATCGCCCGGTTGGGTATCGATGTCATTGTGGCCATTGGGGGGGAAGACACCCTTGGGGTTGCGTCCAAACTCTACAGAAGGGGTATCAAGGTTGTCGGCATTCCCAAGACAATCGACGGTGATCTGGTGGGCACCGATTATTCCCTGGGCTTTGATTCGGCGGTGAATGTCATTATGGAAGAAATCGACCGTCTCCGGACGACGGCCGGTTCCCATAACCGTATCTTTGTGGTGGAGACCATGGGCCGTCATGCAGGTTGGCTTGCCCTGCACGGCGGTGAATGCAGCGGTGCATATATTATCCTAATTCCTGAGCACTCCTTTGACATGCAGCGGGTTTGCGCGCTCCTCGAAGAGCGCAGGGGCCGGGAGATTCAGTACAGCATTATTGTTGTTTCCGAAGGGGCGACGATGACAGTCCATCAGGAATTCTGCAAGGACGATAAGGTGGATGAGTTCGGTCACAGGTCGCTGGGGGGCATTGCCGCCTACATCGCACAGGCAATCGAGGGCAAAACGGGACTCGAAACCCGCTATGTCGTCTTGAGCCACCTGCAGCGGGGAGGATCGCCGTCCGCCCGGGACCGCCTCATGGCGAGGTGGTTCGGTATTGCGGCCGTGGATATGATCGTGAGTGAGGATTTCGGCAGGATGGTAAGCTATCGCCATGGTGAGATGACATCCGTGCCCATGAAAGATGTCACCGATCACCTGAATCTCATCGA
Organism: Deltaproteobacteria bacterium ADurb.Bin151; assembly: GCA_002070455.1. Taxonomy (GTDB): domain Bacteria; phylum Desulfobacterota; class Syntrophia; order Syntrophales; family Smithellaceae; genus UBA8904. Next base: position 11,086 of record MWDG01000054.1, on the reverse strand, counting down.
TTTGGACAAGTTTTACGATACGGAACGTTATAACGGCAAACGGTCAATTCTCTAAAAAAAGAATCCGGCAATAACTTCTGCCCGGTCATAATGTTTTAATCTGCTGTTCAACAGGAGGCGGACATTGAACCTGATTTACAAGACAGCATCAGATATGCTCTTGCCGGTGAAGTCGCGCCTTTCGAAAAGGAAGCACAGGAAAAAATATACCCGGGATGAGCTGCCCCTCAGATCGGAGTTATTCAATTCCGACCAGATGAAGGAGCATGGCAAAAACCTGGCCGACCTTCATCAGTTAACCGGGAAGAAAACCACTGAGAGGCTTCTGGAACGGCTTCATGAAAACGAAGAAGTGCTGATTGAAACCACCCGGCAGCTGACCGCCGTGGTCAAGGAAAACAATCCCATCGCACCGGCGGAGGAATGGCTTCTCGATAATTTTTATTTAATTGAAGAAAATGTCCGTACCGCCAAGCGTCACCTGTCCCGCGGATTCAGCCGGGGGCTGCCCTGGTTGGCGTCCGGGCCTTCTGCCGGGCTTCCCAGGGCCTATGACATCGCGCAGGAAATCATTTCTCACGGTGATGGCAGGGTGGATCTGGAAAATCTTGTCAGTTTTGTTACCGCCTACCAGTCGGTTTCGTGTCTGAAACTGGGTGAGCTGTGGGCCATTCCGATTATGCTGCGTCTGGCGCTGATTGAAAATCTCCGTCGCATTGGAACGCGCATCATGGCGGATGTTGCCGACCGGGCCCGCGCCAATTACTGGGCGGATCAGATGGTAGATGTTGCGGCAAGGGATCCCAAAAGCCTCGTCCTGACGATTGCGGATATGGCCCGGTCTGATCCGCCGCTTTTAAGCTCTTTTGTCGCGGAATTTGCGCGTCGCCTGCAGGGCAAGAGTCCGGCGTTGGCCCTGCCGCTGAGCTGGATTGAGCAGCGGCTTTCCGAATCCCATTTAACTATCGAACAGATGATTCAGGCAGGAAATCAGCAGCTGGCGGCCGATCAGGCCTCTGTCAGCAACAGCATCGGTTCTCTCCGGTTTCTGACAACGATGGACTGGCGTGAATTTGTCGAGACCATGAGTGTGGTCGAAAAAGTGCTGCGTGAAGATCCCAGCGATGTCTATATCCGCATGGATTTTGCCACACGTGATCACTACCGTCATGTTGTGGAAAAAATCGCAAAAAACTCTCAGCTCTTCGAAAGGGATGTCGCCGAACTGGCGATTGGTATGGCCAGGGAGGCCGTATCTGCAAAAACCGGCGATGAGCGGATGACTCATGTCGGTTTTTATCTGACTGACAAGGGATTGCCTGAACTTGAAAAAAGAGCGCGGATGCGCCTTTCTTTATCCGAAACCGTCACAAGAGCGTTTGGGCGGGTTCCCCTGCTGCTCTACCTTGGAAGCATTATCCTGATCACCCTGTTGCTGTCAGGATACCTGCTGATTATGGTTCGGGAAAGCGGGTTGCCAAGCTGGGTCATGCTGCCGGCTGCAGCGGTTTTGGTTCTGGGCGCAAGTTCCCTGGGTGTATCACTGACCAATTGGCTGGCCACACTGTTTACACGCCCGCAGCCTCTGCCACGCATGGATTTCTCCATGGAAATACCGCCGGAAGCCAGTACACTGGTGGTCATCCCCACCATGCTGAGCGATGTTCAGAGTGCGGAAGATCTGCTCGAAGCTCTGGAAATTCGATTTCTGACAAACCGGGCGAACAACCTGCACTTTGGTCTGCTCACTGATTTTTGCGACGCCCCTCACGAAAAAATGCCTGAAGATGACGAGATATTACGCCTGGCTGAAAAGGGAATCAAGGAACTCCATGAGAAATACAGGGGTGTCAAAGGAGGAACCTTTTACCTTTTTCATCGGCCGCGCCTTTGGAATGCGGAAGAGGGAATATGGATGGGCTATGAGCGCAAACGAGGCAAGCTGGCCGATCTGAATATGTTTCTACGGGACGGCGTGAAAGACCGTTTTTCAAAAATTGTAGGCGCCACAGAATTGTTGTCCAATATTAAGTACGTCATTACCCTGGATACGGACACGCAGCTGCCTCGCGATGCCGCAGAAAAATTTATCGGGACGATGGCTCATCCGCTGAACCACCCTTTGTTTGACGAATCAAAAAAAATTGTTTGCGCAGGCTACGGCATTCTTCAGCCGCGCCTGACGGAGAGTTTGTCCGGTGCAAGGCAGACCCGGTATTCGCGGTTATGGGGAGACCAGACGGGGATTGATCCATACACGCGTATGGTCTCCGATGTCTATCAGGATATTTTCGGTGAAGGGTCCTATGTCGGCAAGGGCATCTATGATGTTGATGCGTTTGAAAAAGCGCTGCACAACCGTCTTCCGGAAAACCGGATACTGAGCCATGATCTGATCGAGGGTTGTCATGCGCGCAGCGGCCTTATTTCCGATGTGGAATTATTTGAAGAATATCCGGCCTCATACCAGGTGGATGTAAAACGGAGGCACCGCTGGATTCGAGGGGACTGGCAAATTGCCGGCTGGATCAGATCAAGGGTCCCTGTCCTGGGCGGTTCGTATCAGGTCAATGCAATTTCGAAACTCTCCCAGTGGAAAATATTCGACAACCTTCGTCGCAGCCTCGTCCCCGCCGCGTTGACGATCATGATGATTGCCGGTTGGACGATGCTGCCGCAAACCTGGCTCTGGACGCTTTTGGTCGCCTGTATTTTGTTTATTCCATCTGCCAGCGCCTTAACCCTGGATCTTTTTCGCAAGCCGGGAGACGTATTGCTGCGCGATCACATGGCCTATATGCTGCGCCAGACCGGGCGTCGTATTCTTCAGATTGTTTTTACTGTCGCCTGTTTGCCTTATGAAGCTTGTTACAGTCTGGATGCAATGATGCGAACCCTGTGGAGGATGCTGATTTCGCACAAACGGCTGCTGGAATGGAACCCGTTCCATAATAACATTCATCATGCCCGGAATGGTCTTGCCGAATCCTGCCGGACTATGTGGATATCCCCTTTGCTGTCCACGGCGGTGTTTGCTTATCTGATTTGGTCGGCGAGACCCGGTGCACTCTGCGCCGCCTTTCCCGTGCTTGTTTTATGGTTTCTTTCTCCCGCGATTGCGTGGTGGGTCAGCCGACCTGCTGTCAAAGAAGGAATTACGCTGAAAGATGAACAGATTGTTTTTTTGAGAAAAGCGGCCCGTCGAACCTGGGCGTTTTTCGAAACGTTTGTTACAGCGGGTGACAACTGGCTCCCTCCGGACAACTATCAGGAGTATCCCGGTGCCGTGATTGCGCATCGCACGTCACCGACAAATATCGGCCTGTCCCTGCTGGCAAATCTCACCGCCTGCGATTTTCATTATATAACGCCGGGTGAATTCGTCAGGCGCACAGACAATACCCTGGACACGATGGGGAAAATGGACCGTTTCCGGGGCCACTTCTACAACTGGTATGACACGCAAACCCTCAAGATCCTACCGCCGCATTACATATCAACGGTGGACAGCGGGAATTTGTGCGGTTATCTTCTGATATTGAAAAGGGGGCTTCAGGAACTTTCCGAAAAGAAAATAGTGGGGGATGGTTTGCTCACGGGCATTACCGACACCTTCAATGTTTTTCAAGACGTTGCCGAAAAAATGTCTAAAAAGGAACTGGACGGGTTTAAAAACCAGCTGGGAAAGCCCGTCAGTTTTCAGCAAGTGACAGCGAATGAACGGTGGCGACTTCTGGACGGCCTTGCGAAATCAACGTCGGATATTGCCGCAACCTTTGAGGGCGACCTGCAAAGCCAGGCTTACCGGTGGGCGCGGGCCCTTGTCAGCCAGTGCCGGGATGCTGCAAACGAATTGATGGCGCTGTGCCCCTGGGTGACGCTGGATATCCCTTCGGACAGGTGCGGTAGCCTTGTCGAAGAAATCGGCATTCCCACATTGCAGGAAACGGCAGACCTGCCCGCCAGATGGCTTGCCGCTTTCAATGAAAAAATCGGGTCCGGTGGCGACGACAGAGAACGAGCGTGGTCTGCCGAGTTTACCCGCAAGGTTTCGGAAGGAAGCGTCCAGGCAAAGGAAAGACTGACTGTTATCAATAACCTCATTAAAAAAACCGAGGAACTTGCCGACATGGATTACAGCTTCCTTTACGATAAAGGACGTCAGTTACTGACGATCGGGTACAGCGTCGGTGAGCGCCGCCGTGATACAAGTTATTATGATCTGCTCGCATCCGAAGCCAGATTTTGCAGCTTTGTCGCCATCGCGCAGGGGCAGCTGCCGAAAGAAAACTGGTTTGCCCTGGGGCGCATGCTTACGAATCCCGGAGGCGAGCCGGTTTTGCTGGCCTGGGACGGATCGATGTTTGAGTACCTGATGCCGCTTCTGGTCATGCCGAATTATGAAAATACACTGCTTGATCAAACCTATAAGGCGGCGGTAAAAAGCCAGATTGTATATGGCGAAAAAAGGGGTATCCTCTGGGGGATTTCGGAATCCGGCTATAACAACATCGATGTTCATCTGAATTACCAGTACCGTGCCTTCGGAGTTCCCGGCCTGGGGCTCAAGCGCGGACTGGCTGACGACCTGGTTGTGGCTCCCTATGCGTCAGCACTAGCGCTGATGGTCGCGCCCCGGGAAGCCTGCGAAAACCTCCAGCGGCTGCATGAAAAGGGCATGACGGGTGCGTACGGCTTTTACGAAGCACTGGATTACACGGCTTCGCGTTTGCAAAGCGGCCAGACAAGCGTTGCTGTCCGATCGTTTATGGCGCATCATCAGGGAATGACTTTGTTGTCCATGGCTCATCTCCTGCTGAATTGTCCGATGCAGAAACGCTTCGAATCCGAACCGATGTTCCAGTCGACGGCGCTTTTACTGCAGGAACGTATTCCCAAAGCAGTTTCCTTCTACAAGCAGATTGTCGGGGATATTAACATACGGAAACCGTCCGGTCCCCAGAAAATTCCGGCACGTATCTACAGAACCCCCGATACGCCGTTGCCGGAGGTGCAATTGCTGTCTAACGGCAGATACCATGTGATGGTGACACAGGCCGGCGGCGGATACAGCCGGTGGAAAGACCTTGCAGTGACACGCTGGCGGGAAGACGCAACACGCGATCCCTGGGGCATGTTCTGCTATATACGTGACATCTCAACAGGGGAATACTGGTCCACTGCCTATCAGCCCACGCTGAAACAGCCGGACCGTTACGAGGCCATTTTCTCCGACTCAAAAGTCGAGTTTCGCAGGCGCGATGACGATATCAATACATACACCCAGATTGCCGTTTCGCCTGAAGATGATATCGAGCTGAGACGAATCCGCATCACCAATCGTTCCAGAAAACGCCGGGAACTGGATGTCACCAGTTATGCGGAAATTGTTATGGCTCAGCCCGCCGCCGATGAAATTCACCCGGCTTTCAGCAACCTTTTTGTTCAGACGGAAATTATCCCGGATCACCAGGCCATACTCAGCACGCGAAGACCGCGTTCCGAGAACGATCCCGCTTACTGGAACTTTCATTTAATGGCATTGCAGGGCAAAGACAGCGGGGAGGCGTCTTATGAAACGGATCGTTTGAAGTTTGTCGGCCGCGGTAACACGTTATCCAATCCTCAGGCCATGAAACTGTCGGTCGAAGGTTCAAATGCGCTTTCGGGCACGGAAGGTTCCGTTCTGGACCCTGTTGTTTCGATACGCCGTACGATCAGGCTTGCCCCGGGAGAATCGGTTACGGTGGATATTGTTTCCGGCATGGCCGAAACCCGTGCCAAAACACTCGGTTTGGTTGAGAAATACCGCGACCGCCGCCTGGCCGACCGCGTCTTCAATCTTGCCTGGACACACAGCGAGCTCACCCTGCGGCAAATCAACGCCACCCAGGCGGACGCTCAGCTGTACGGGCGTCTGGTCGGTTCCGTGGTTTATGCCAATGCATCACTTCGCACGGATCCGAAGATCATTGTCAAAAACCATCGCGGACAATCCGGCTTGTGGGGGTATGCCATTTCCGGCGATCTGCCGATCGTGCTGCTCCAGATCGGCGATCATGCCAACATTGAACTGGCCCGCCAGCTCCAGCAGGCCCATGCCTATTGGCGTTTAAAAGGGCTTGCCGTGGATCTGATCATCTGGAATGAAGACAATGCCACCTACCGTCAATCGCTGCATGACCAGATTGTGGGATTAATTGCCACCAGCATGGAAACCAGGATTGCGGATAAACCGGGCGGCATCTTTGTCAGATCGGGCGACCAGATATCCAACGAAGACCGTATTCTCATGCAGACGGTTGCCCGTGTGATCATCAGGGACGACATGGGGACGCTGGAGGAACAGCTCAACCGCCGCCAAATCGAGGTGATATCCGCACCTCCTCTGAAACCGGTCAAAAGTCCGGGCGAGAAAAGCAGCACAGAAGAGCCGCTGTCTTATCCCGGCTTGATTTATGACAATGGCCTCGGCGGATTTACCCCGGACGGCCGTGAATATGTGATCGTTACAAAACCGGGCCGGAATACACCGCTCCCCTGGGTAAACGTGATCGCGAACCCGCATTTTGGATCCATCGTTTCCGAGAGCGGATCCGCCTGTACCTGGAGCGAAAATGCCCATGAATACCGTCTTACCCCGTGGAATAATGATCCGGTAAGCGATGCGAGCGGTGAAGCGTTTTACATCCGGGATGAAGAAACGGGACATGTCTGGTCTCCAACTCCCCTGCCCGTGCAGTCAAAGATGCCTTATATCTGCCGGCACGGTTTCGGATACAGTGTTTTTACGCATACGGAAGACGGCATCCACTCGGAGCTGTGGGTTTATGTGTCCATCAGCGCGCCGGTCAAATTCATGGTTTTAAAATTTCGCAATGAATCAGGACGTAATCGCGCACTGTCCGTGACCGGTTACCTGGAATGGGTCCTGGGTGATTTGCGGTCGAAAACAATGATGCACGTAACAACCGACGTGGACAAGGGCAGCGGGGCGCTTTTTACCAGAAATCAATACAACACGGACTTTGCCGATAGGGTTGTTTTCTTTGACGTGGATGATCCTACGCGGACCATTACCGGGGACCGGAACGAATTTATCGGACGTAATCGCGAAATGTCGGCGCCGGCGGCGATGGCGCGTTCACAACTTTCGGGCAGAGTCGGTGCGGGGTTGGATCCCTGCGGTGCCATTCAGGTGACCTTCGGATTAAACAAAGGACAGGAACGTGAAGTCATTTTCCGGCTGGGTGTCACCGGGAGACGGGGTGCCGACGATGCCAGCAACATGGTGCGCGGTTTACGGGGATCCACGGTTGCAAAAAATGAACTGGAAGCCGTACAGCGTTACTGGCAGAAAACTCTGGGCACGATACAGATAGAAACACCGGATCCTTCTCTTGATATTTTGACGAATGGCTGGCTTTTGTACCAGACCCTGTCCTGCCGGCTCTGGGCTCGCAACGGTTATTATCAGTCCGGCGGCGCCTTTGGTTTCCGTGACCAGTTACAGGACGTCATGGCGCTCGTTTATGCCCGCCCGGCGCTTGTCCGGCAGCACCTGCTTTTGTGTGCCGGACGTCAATTCCCGGAAGGGGACGTTCAGCACTGGTGGCATCCGCCGACCGGCCGTGGTGTGCGCACGCAATGCTCCGATGATTACCTGTGGCTGCCTCTGGTAACAGCCCGGTACGTTGATTTTACGGGTGATACGGAGGTGCTGGGGGAAAACATCAACTTCCTTGAGGGGCGGCAGGTCCGCGAAGAAGAGGATTCCTATTATGATCTGCCGGATGTAATTGATAAAAAAAGCAGCTTGTACGACCATTGTGTTCGGGCTGTCCGGAGAGGTTTGAGATTTGGCAGTCACGGCCTGCCGTTGATGGGGACCGGCGACTGGAATGACGGCATGAATAAAGTTGGAGAAAAGGGCACGGGTGAAAGCATCTGGCTGGGATTTTTCATTCATGATGTGCTTATAAAATTTGCCGGCATTGCAATCAAGCAGGGAGATCAATCATTTGCGGATTTGTGCAGACAGGAGGCGGTCCGTTTGAAAGAAAACATTGAACGCAGCGGCTGGGATGGAAACTGGTACCGCCGTGCATACTGCGATGATGGTTGCATGCTGGGGTCCTGCAGCAACACAGAATGCCGTATTGATTCGATTGCCCAAAGCTGGTCCGTTCTCTCCGGGGCAGCAGACCCGGAAAGGGCCCGGCAGGCCATGCGCGAAGTTGACAGAACCCTCGTGAACAGGGAAGACAAATTGGTTAAGCTGCTTGCCCCGCCCTTTGACCAATCGGAAATAGAACCGGGATATATTAAAGGTTATGTTCCCGGTGTGAGGGAAAACGGCGGTCAATACACGCACGCGGCAATCTGGGCGGCAATGGCTTTTGCCGCTTTGGGGGACCGGGTGCGCGCCTGGGATGTGTTAAACATCATCAATCCGATCAACCATGCCGGGTCTCCGGAAGAAGTGGATGTCTATAAGGTTGAACCCTATGTTGTAGCATCGGATGTTTATTCGTCACCACCGCATGTCGGACGAGGCGGATGGACATGGCTTTCCGGGTCTGCTGCCTGGATGTACCGGTTGATTGTGGAATCTCTGCTGGGCCTTTCGATTCAGAAAGGCAGGATACGGTTTGCTCCGTGCCTGCCACCTGAATGGAAAGAATTGAAGATTCATTACCGGTACGGGGAAACACTCTATCATATGGTTTTACGCCAGTATGAGTCCGAAACGGAGCGGCCGGGGCTTATCCTGGACGGTATGACCGTGACAGGGCCGGAAATCGTGCTGATGGATGATCACCGGGAGCACACCATCGAAGTCAATGTTTGGCTTCAGGAGCCTACAGTTCGACCTCCCGGACAATTTCCGTCTTGATCAGGGTGATAAGCTCCTGAAAGACCGGAAGAACGTCCTTACGAAATCTTCCCGCCACGCAGACATTCATGATGTCATCACCGACTTTCAAATTTCCTTCGTTGATCCAGACGCGGATATCCGCGATGCCCTCTGTGTTCTTGAAGCGGCGAACCGCCTGATCCAGTGCGGGACGATCACAGGAAAGATTCATTGCGCCGACCGGTTTCCCCTGCTTGGATGTAGCCCTTACGATGCCATTATGCACCAGGATCATCCCGAGCAGATCGGGTGCGCACTCTTTTTTTATTTCCTGGATCCATTGCTCAATCATGATTTTCTCCAGTCTGGTCCTGGCCGCCGGCAGGTTTCGTTTCGCTGTCTTTCCTCGCGGCAAGCAGGGTTAGCCTGGCCGAAAGCTTTTGGGCCAGGGATTCAAGCAAATCTGTTTTCATGTCCGGTTCATAACGGTTGGCGTCCGCGTCACCGTTGTTCCAGGTTCCGATGAACTGACCGTCAAGCGCAAAAGGTACGACGGCGACGGAACGGATAAAATATTTTCTGCTGGGTGGAAGAAGCCTGTAAAAATGCTGCAGATCCTTATTGGCCAAAACGGGTTTCATGCCTCCGGTAAGAATTTTGTCCAATAATTCTTTTGAGACAACAGACAGTCTGTTTTCGAGTCTTTCCGACGTTTTTATTTCATTGATCACCGGCGTGGATGTTTGATGATCCATCAGCGTCAGCCATACAAAGGGGACGGTAAACTCATTTTCAATTCCGTCGACCAGGCTTTCGAAAATTCCCGTAATGGTTTCGGCGGACTCGACGGCATCTTCAATTTTTTTGAAGCGCGCCGCGATGATCTCATTGATGCTCTTCAGGTCGTCTTCATTACTCATGTAATTGATCTCTCCCATCGTGCATAAATTACAGCGTGATCGGACGGTTTTTCGGCCAGACGGGTTGCCAGGTCAATTGTACAGCCGCTGGATTGGGCTGCCGTCGTTTGGGTTGCCAGGATATGATCCACGCGCCAGCCGAGATTGCGTCCGACGGAGTCCCTAATGCGATAATCATAAAAAGTATACTGCCCCGGTTCATCCGGATGGTGCCTGCGGAAGATATCCGTTAGACCCCAGGAAATAAGATTTTGATAGGCTTCCCAGACTTCCGGATTAAAAGAAACATGTCCGAGGATTCTTTTGGGGTCATGAACATCAATCATTTCCGGCGCGACATTAAAATCACCGCACAGGATTAATTTCTGATCCGTCCGGAAGTTCTTTTTCAGATACTCTTTCAGACGACCCAGCCAGGCGAGCTTGTAGGCAAACTGGGGTTTGTCCACCTCCTGTCCCTGGGGCACATAGGTATTTAAAACACTCAGATTATCAAATTCCGCATGAATCAGGCGGTCGGTGTCCTTCGGGTCATCCTGTAGGCCGAAAACAACCTTGCGGGGCCTGGTCCGGGAGGCGATGGCCACGCCGTTATACTGTTTGTCCCCACGGAAACTTACAACATAGCCCAGTGCTTCAAACTCGGCGGCAGGGAATTTCGCGTCCTCGACTTTTGTTTCCTGCATGCAGAAAATGTCCGGCATGTTGTTTTTCAGCCATGGCAGAACAATATGCAGACGGGAACGTATGGAATTGACATTATAGGTTGCAATTTTCAATTTTAAGCAGGACCTTCCCTGAATTGGCGTCTTTATTATCATGACTGGCCATTACGCTCAAGAATATTTAGGAGGTTGATGAAACTCCATGTCTTATCCGAAGGATGGGAAAATTCTGTTGTTTATGAATGCAGGATGAATCAGGGAGGTGAGCGGGCCGTTGGCCGGCCCGCTCATGTGCCCGGGGCTACAGACGGGCAAAAGTTGGATTTGTCCGTTTATACACTGGCATACAGAGTCCGGATGACTTTTTTGTCGGTTTTCCCGACGCTGGTTTTGGGGATATTTTCCGTAATAATATACCTTTCAGGAATGGCATATCGGGGGATCTTCCCCTGATCGGCGCATTCTTTCATGTGTTTTTTCAGGACCTCCGGTGTGATGCCGTCACCGCGGAACGGAGGGGTCAGAACAACGAGCATCATGGGCCTTTCTCCCCATTTGGGATCGGGAATGCCGACGGCTGCCGCCTCCTGCACCGCGCCGTGGAGACTGATGGCATTTTCCAGGTCAAGGGATGAGACCCATTC
>MWDG01000053.1 GCA_002070455.1 Deltaproteobacteria bacterium ADurb.Bin151 | reverse complement strand
AAAAACATTCTGCGCACCGGTTTGTATCAGCTTAAATTCAGTGAACGGCTCCCGGATTTCGCGGCCGTCAATGAAGCAGTCAAAATCGCCAGGGAAACCACTCCGGCCGCAGCCGCATTGACCAACGCCATATTAAGGAGCTACCTGCGCAACCCGGATAAAATTTCATTCCCCTCTTTTGATCAAAATCCCGCTCTCCACATTTCATCCTTTCACTCTCACCCCTTATGGCTGGTTGACTTGTGGCTGAATGTTTACGGGAAAGAAGAGACCCTTGCTCTTTGCCGCGCCAACAATGAATTACCGCCGCTGACCGTGCGCGTCAACGCCTTGAAAATCTCAAGGAACGATCTGATCGAAAGGCTCACAGCCGAAAAGTTCAGCTGCGCACAAACCCGGTTTTCACCCGACGGCATCAACCTGTTCGATTCGCCCATGCCCATCCAAAAAACAATATTCTTTCAAGAGGGACTCCTGCGGCTTCAGGATGAGGCGGCGCAACTGATCTCCCGTTTAGTCGGTCCCCAAAAAGGTGCAATTGTTTTGGATGCCTGTTCGGGAACCGGGGGCAAAACCACGCATTTGGCCGCCATGATGAGTAATGATGGGCTGATTATGGCTCTGGATCACGATTTGGGGAAAATAACACAATTGAAAAAAGAGTCTAAAAGAATGGGTATTTCCATCATTGAGCCTATGGAGATAGACCTGAAATACCGTCTGCCTGATGAATTTTATCAGAGATTTGATCATGTGCTGGTGGATGCGCCCTGTTCGGGAACCGGCACACTGCGTCGCAATCCGGAAATCAAGTGGAGGCTTAGGGCTTCTGATCTCGATGAATTTACGAAAAACCAGAAATTCATATTGCACCATTCTTCGGATGCCGTGAAAAAGGGAGGTCATCTGATTTATTCTACCTGCTCGGTGCTGTCTTGTGAAAATGAAGAAGTGATCGGACACTTTTTAAAGTCTCATCCGGATTTTTCCGTCATTCATCCATTAACTGGCTTTTTTGAGCCACTAATGGATAGTCGAGGTTTTTTAAGGACTTACCCCCATAGGCATTCCATGGATGGCTTCTTCTGCGCCCTTTTAAAACGCAGGAATTAAATTGACGAATCAGACAAAATAATGCTAGTGGTCATTCCATATTTTTCAAGGAGCGGTCATGTTTGTTCAACAAATGCAGGTAGGCCAGATGGCTGTTTTCGCGTATCTCGTCGGGGATTCCATCACTGGAGATGCGCTGGTCATCGACCCGGCCGACAATGTCCATGATCTTATCGCCTTGGCAGCAAAAAATGGTTTACAGATCAACTACATTGTCAACACACACGGTCATGTGGATCATATCGGAGGCAATGCCGACATGAAAAAACTGACCGGGGCAAAAATCATTGTACATCAGGATGATGCTGTAATGCTTACTTCCACACCGCAAGCCATGCTTCGTATGTTCGGCGCGAAACAATCGCCCCCTCCTGATCTTCTGGTTCAGGACGGTCAGATCATTTCTGTGGGCAATGTTGAATTGAAAGTCATCCATACCCCCGGCCATTCTCCAGGCGGGATATGTCTTTATACACCCGGTTATGTCTTTACGGGTGACACTCTCTTTGTGGAGGCCGTCGGCCGCACGGACCTGCCGGGAGGTTCCTGGCAGACGCTATATAACGCCATTCAGGACAGGCTTTTCACGCTACCGGACGAGACCAGAGTTATGCCCGGCCATAATTACGGAAGGACGCCAACGTCCACGATCGGTCATGAAAAAAAATACAACCCTTCCATTCGATAAAGGAGTGTGAGAACATGACAAAAAGTATTTTCCGCACGGAGTTCCCCAAACTAAAACTGATCAAGCGTGGAAAAGTGCGTGACCTCTATACCGTAAAGGATGCTCTTCTGCTGGTAGCCACTGACAGGATTTCCGCATTCGATGTCATCATGTCAGATCCCATTCCAGGCAAAGGCATCATTTTGAACCAGATGTCTGTCTTCTGGTTCAAACAGATGAAAGATATTATCAACAACCATATTATTTCCGCTGAAGCCGTTGATTTTCCCCACGAATGCGCAACATACCTGGAGGATCTCAAAGGACGCAGCATGCTGGTAAAAGATGCAACACCACTTCCCGTGGAATGCATCGCGCGGGGATATCTTTCCGGTTCCGGATGGAACGAATACCGCCGCTGCCAGTCTGTTTCCGGAATCAAACTGCCGGAAGGCTTGAAAGAATCATGCAAACTTCCGCAACCCCTTTTCACGCCGACTACCAAGGCGCCTCATGGAGAGCACGATGCGCCCATCACCCATTCCGAAATGGAAGATCTCATTGGCGCCGAGCTCACCGCCAGAATCATGGAAAAATCCATCGCCATTTATAAACGAGCCGCATCCATTGCTTTGAAAGCGGGCATTATTATTGCCGACACAAAAATGGAGTTCGGCCTGATCGGTGATGAGCTGATTCTGATTGACGAGTTGCTGACTCCGGACTCCTCGCGATTCTGGCCGGCTGATGATTATGAAGAAGGCCGGCCACAAAAAAGCTACGACAAGCAGTTTCTTCGTGATTATCTTCTTTCTATTCACTGGAATCAGAAACCTCCGGCACCCTCATTGCCTCAGGACATTATCGAAAAAACCAGGGCAAAATACGAGGAGGCATTCTCGCGGCTGGTAAAATAATATTTTCTTACCATTGACAAAAATCAAACCGTTATTACATTACGCCGTGTTTATCCGCACGGCTTCATTTTTTGGAGGAACTCCTTGAGCAAAGGAAAACTGCCGGATTACCGACTAAAACAAAAAATATTATACATAGATAAGACACCCGCCACAACGCTGATCCATTACGGTGATCTGTTTTTTGAGGCGGGAGCCCTTTCCGATGCTCTGGAATTTTATGCCAGGGCCGGGCATCAGGAAGGATTGAAGAAAATTAGGGAAATCGCCTTAAAAAACGGTGACGCGTTTCTTTTTCAGGGCGCGGCCAAGGCACAGGGCGCTGAACTTCGGTCCGCTGAATGGGAAGATATTGCCGGCAGGGCTGTGGAGCTCAAGAAATTCTCCTTTGCAAAAAAGGCCTTGGAGAAAACCAATAACACAGAATTGCTAAACGCGCTTGCCACAAAGATGAAATCGGAGGAATGAAAAAAAGCGCATGACCAAGAGGGATTACTACGAAATTCTGGGCGTTTCCAAAACGGCATCCGATGAAGAACTGAAAAGAAATTACAGGAAAATCGCCATGCAGTGTCATCCCGATAAGAATCCGGGAGACAAAAAAGCGGAGGAACGATTCAAGGAAGCCGCCGAAGCCTATGAAGTGTTAAGCGACAGACAAAAAAGAGAAATTTACGATCATTATGGCCATGCCGGTCTAAACAATACGGGATTTCAGGGCTTCAGCGGTTTTGACGATGTCTTCTCCAATTTTGGAGACATTTTTGAAGATGTCTTCGGATTTGGCCACACGCGGAGACGCGGCAGAACGAGGCAGGCAGCAAGGGCCGGTGCTGATTTACGCTATGATTTAAAAATATCTTTCCTCGATGCTGCGTTCGGAATCACCAAAACTATTGAACTGGAGAAATTCCAAACCTGCCATTCCTGCCAGGGAACGGGAGCCGCTGCCGGAACCTCGCCCACAACCTGCCCGACCTGTCAAGGCAGAGGCCAGGTGCTTCAATCAAGCGGTTTTTTCACCATCAGTTCCACCTGCCCCCATTGTCACGGACAGGGAAAATTCATTGCCAAACCCTGCCATGAATGCAGGGGAACAGGAAAAGAAAAACAGCAAAAATCCGTTGAGCTGAAAATACCCGCCGGCGTCGAAACAGGCTCCCGGATGCGTCTGCGCGGTGAAGGCGAATCCGGCGAACAGGGCGGCCCCAGCGGTGATTTGTATGTTTTTTTACAGGTTGAAGAACATGATTTTTTTGTGCGCTCCGAAGACGATATTATCTGCCGGGTTCCCATATCCTTCGTCCAGGCTGCACTCGGTGCAACCATTGAAGTGCCAACTTTAAAAGATACCGAAAAAATTAAAATTCCCAGAGGCACACAAAACGGCCGGACTTTCCGTCTCAAAGGCAAAGGCATCCCTCATTTGCAGGGCTATGGACGCGGAGATCAGATCATTGAAGTTTATGTGGAAATTCCGACTGATTTATCGAGAAAGCAGGAAGACTTATTGAGGGAGTTTGAAAAGCTCAACCCGTAACATTCCTCGCAATATAAAGTTGCAATCCATGCCACAATATGTTTAAAAACGATTCACTAGAATGATCCGGAGGGATAAATATGAAACATCATAAATATCGTCTCATTGTCTGTATATTCCTTCTTTTTCTTTTATCAGGTTGTGCCACGGCCGTGCTCATCGGAGGTGCAGCAATCGGCGCAGGCACGGGAACTTATTTTTGGGTAAACGAAGAACTGAAGACGGATTACTTTGCTTCATTCGACCAGGTGTGGAGCGCGTGCGAAAAAACAGTCGCTGATATGCATGGTACGGAAGTTCAGCCCGTAAAAGAAATTGCACAGGGCAAGATCACGGCAATCATCAATGGTGAAAAGGTCAAGTTTGATATTACCTATCGGTCAAAAAATCAAACCTCAGTGGGTATTCGAGTAGGGCTGGTTGGCAATAAAATGTCTTCCCAGCTTCTCCATGACAAAATTGCCGAAAACCTGTCCAAAAGCTGATTTACCCCGATTACAATAAGGACCGGCCCGGCATCCACATGAATAAAAAACTCATTTTCGGCATCGTGCTCGGCATCGTCCTGATCTACTTTTCGGTCCGGGGGATCGATTTCAATGAAACCCTTTCTCATTTGAAGAAAGTTGATCTTGGCTATGCGGCCGTGTCTCTTTTTTTTATTATTCTTATGCAGGCATTGCGATCTTACCGCTGGGGAGTGATCCTTCAGCCGATGGAAAAGATCGATCAGCTGACTCTTTTTTCCGTAACCAGCGTAGGTTTTCTTGCCATTGTCGCGATTCCCGCCAGAATCGGTGAACTGGCCAGGCCCTTTCTGATTTCAAAAAAAAGTTCTATAAAAATGTCATCAGCATTCGGCACAATCGTTGTGGAAAGAGTGCTGGACAGTCTTTCAGTGCTGACCATCACGATTGCTGTACTCATTCTGCAGGACTTGCCTTCCTGGATGATTAAATCCGGTATTTTGTTTTTCGCAATCACCATGCTCATCATCGCCTTCATCATCGGATTGGTCTGGCGGAGAGAAGCCGCCGTAAAAATCATCGACCATGTTCTGCAGCTTCTACCCGGCAGACTGTCGCAAAAAATCATGAGCGTCATCCACCATTTCATTGACGGCTTTCAAGTCATCACCGATGTCAAAAGACTTCTGTATTTGTTTTTTTTGTCCATGGTGGTCTGGGTTGTGGATGCCGCAGTGATTTATTCCCTGTTCCTGGCTTTCGGTTTTGACCTGCCGCTTCTGGCGGCCTTCGTTATCATGGTCATTCTTATCGCGGGAATCGCGATTCCCACCGCACCGGGATTTATCGGCAACTGGCATTATGCCTGTATCCTGGGATTAGGACTTTTCGGCATTGCCAAACCGGAGGCCTTTTCCTTTGCCCTGGTTTATCACTTTATATCCATGATTGTTGTGGTTGTTCTGGGTGTATCCTTCCTGCCTTTTAATAAGTTTTCGCTTTCAGACCTGACAGGGCAGATGGGAGAGGATCAAGGAGCAAGGATAACAGATAAAGGTTAACGGATATGGTTGAGCCTTTATCCTTGTTCCTTCGTTGTCACTTTCAGGCTTTTTAGTTTTTTATGCAGATTGCTTCGTTCCAGACCAATGGCTTCCGCTGTCTTTGAAATGTTTCCGTCGTACTCTTCAAGTTTTTTGATAATGAACTGTCTTTCAAAATCCAGCCTTGCATCTCTTAAAGAATCAACGACGGGAGCAGTTTCCGGCGGCTGCAACTCGGGCACATTCCTTAAACTGAGTTCAGGAATATCATCGGCATTGATTTCATTGGCAGGCGTCAGAATAATCAGTCTTTCAATAATGTTTTTGAGTTCCCGGACATTGCCCGGCCAGTTATGATCCATCAGTTTTTCCATAGCATCTGCCGTCAATCTCTTCGGTTGTTCGCCCTCCTTCACCGCAAAATCCTGAAGGAAACGCTCTGTCAGGAGAGGAATGTCATCCTTTCGTTCACGCAGCGGCGGCACACGTAGCGGAATAACATGGAGACGGTAGTACAAATCCTGACGGAAGCGGCCTGCCTCCATTTCTATTTCCAGGTCTTTGTTGGTTGCGGCAAGAACACGTACATCCATATCGATAACTTTGTTGCCACCTACCCGCTCGAATTTTTTCTCCTGGAGAATGCGCAAAATTTTTGCCTGCGCCTTGAGGCTCATATCCGCCACTTCATCCAGAAAAATCGTTCCTTCATGGGCCAGATCGAATTTTCCACGTTTTTTTTCGGTTGCGCCGGTAAAGGCACCCTTTTCATGTCCGAACAATTCACTTTCGATAAGCTCCTCGGGTATCGCCGCACAGTTGACTTCCACAATAGGCTTGTGCGAGCGACGGCTTAAATGGTGAATGGAACGGGCAACCAGTTCCTTTCCCGTTCCATTTTCGCCCATGATCAGAATCCAAGCATTAGTCGGTGCCACGATGCTGATCATCTCCTTGAGGTCGTTGACAACCTGACTGACTCCCGTCAGCTCATACTGATGCGACACTTTCTGTTTCAGCCGTATATTTTCTTCTTCCAGACGGACGACATTGAGAGCGTTGTTGACCAGAATGATTACCTTGTCCAAAGACAGGGGTTTTTCAATGAAGTCGAAGGCGCCGAGTTTGGTCGCCTTTACCGCTGTTTCTATATTACCGTGGCCGGACATCATGATCACCAGGACATTCGGATGAGCGGCATGGATGGTTTTAAGGGTATCCAGCCCGTCCATGCCGGGCAACCAGATGTCCAGCAGGACAAGCTGAGGCATTTCTTCAGCCACAATGTTCACAGCCTCTTCCCCACTGCCCGTAACCAGCACCTGATAGCCTTCGTCCTCCAGGATGGCTTTTAAGGATTGACAAATCGCGACTTCATCATCGACAACAAGAATCGTTTCATTCATAAGAATCTCTCAATACATTTTACTTTATATTAAACATCTCCAACCGGCAACTGAAAAGATACAATGGTTCCCGTCGGATAGTTGTCACTCACGGTGACCTCACCTTTATGGTCGGATATGATCGAGCTGACAATCGCCAGTCCGAGTCCCGTCCCCGCTTTCTTGGTTGAAAAGTAAGGTTCGAAGACCTTGCGCTTGTAGCTTGGCGGCACACCTGCTCCGTCATCGGCAACCGCAACGGTTACCTTCCTGCGCGACTCGTCGTAACGGATAATGACCCCGATATGCCCCGTTTTCTTATTGATGGATGCTACAGCGTTATCCAGCAGATTGATCATCACCCGGTTGATCTGTTCGGCATCCAGATTGAATTTCGGCAATCCTTCCGCCGGCCGGAACTCAAAATGAATGTCCTTGTGCGCGTCCACAAAAAGAGTCACCGCCTCGGACACAACCACATTAAGATCATTGATGGCAAGCGTGGTCACAGGCATGCGCGCATAACGCGAAAATTCGTTGACCAGATTTTTAAGCACCTCCACCTGATCAATGATGGTTTGCGTACACTCTTTAAAAACCGTATCTTCTGTGCCCAGTTTTTCTCCATATTTGCGCTGAAGCCTCTGCGCGGAAAGCTGGACGGGCGTGAGAGGATTTTTAATTTCATGCGCCATACGTCTGGCCACTTCCCGCCAGGCCGCGGCCCGTTCGGCTTTCTGCAATTCCGTCAAATCCTCGAAAACAATAACGATGCCCGAATCATTGCCTTCTTCATCTTCAATAGTGGTAATCGTCAGCAGGATGGTTAACGACCTGTCACGCAACGTCAATTCTAGCTGTTTTTGCAGTATGCGCTCATTGTTCTCCTTCATCTCCAGAAGGAAAGAATCCACCAGTGCAATATGTTCTTCAAGCAAAAGCTCCCGATAGTTCCGGAATAAATATTGAGAAGCGTTAATATCAAACATGGACTCCGCAGCGCGGTTGATTGTCGTAATCATGTCGTTTTTATCCACAGAGATAATGCCTGCGGAAACATTTCTCAAGACGGCGGCCATGTATTTACGGCGTTCTTCCAGAGAAATATTCGCCTCAATCAGACCCGATTTGCTTTTCTGCAAATCTTCCGTCATGTGGTTAAACGATTTGACCAGAAGACCGATCTCATCATCGGCATCAATGTCAATGCGGCTCGTCAAATCTCCCTGAGTGATTCTGTTTGTCGCCGACACAAGGTCCTGAATAGGATTGGTGATGCTCTGGGCAAGGGAAAGGCCGAACCAGGTAGCCAGAAAAATGATCACCAGGGTCACAATGGACAGGGTTACAATGTAATTAAACTTGATCGGATTTTTCAAAAGCTTGATCTGCCCATACTGTTCAGTGGCGTTGGCAATACTTCTCAGTTTATCGACAAATCCCTGGGGCACACTGTAGCTGATGGAAACGCGGCCGATCACTTCCGTAGGAACAGCATAGGAAAAAACCGGGACGATGCCCACAATCGATTCCCCTATGCTGGTGGGAACAATCGTGGATACTTCTTTGCCGGAGTAGATATCCTCCAGCATTTTCGGGGAAAGCTCAATGGCTGGCAGCGATGGGTTTTCCGCATCGGCAAAAACAATGCTTTCTTTTTTAAAATCAAAAAAAGCTTCCACTTTGCCGACTTTGTAGTTTTTCTGGCGCTGCGAGAGCAAACTGTTTAAATATTCGGCTTTGTCATCTTCGTAAAGGCGGTTTTTGGTGATGTCCGCACTGATTTGACGGGCATTGAACTTGGCCATCTCCTCGGCTTGAGTGTAATAAAGTTGGGCAAC
Source organism: Deltaproteobacteria bacterium ADurb.Bin151 (assembly GCA_002070455.1). GTDB lineage: Bacteria > Desulfobacterota > Syntrophia > Syntrophales > Smithellaceae > UBA8904. The sequence continues at coordinate 5,872 of MWDG01000053.1, read as the reverse complement.
TTCCAGCGATCGGTTCAAAGCATCGCCAATTTTGATGTTGAACCAGAATTCGATGGAATAAGAAAGAAAGTTGATGGCAAACAAAAAAAGTAGAATCGTCGGAACCAGGGAAAGACCGACAAACGCAACAACCAGTTTGGTTCGTAACTTGGACCCGATAACGCCTTTGCGCCGTTCGGAAAACAATTTAAAAATATTGCGGACAATAAGGAAAATTAAAAGCAGAATCAGGATGATATTAATACTGGTCAGGCCATAGACTAAAATGTTCGCCGAAATGGGGAGGTCTCCCCTGTCGGAAAACTGACTGGCCAGAATGGTAAAAGCGATTGCCAGAAAACCGACAACCAGCATGATGATGCGTTCACGCCGCCGCTTTCTTAATTCTCTTTCATCGACATAGGATCTTATAGATTTTTTTTTAATCTTCATCAGTTGATACGATTAACTTTCCAACAGATATTCGACGGATGATTAATAGGAAAATCTCATTTTATACGTCGGTGTTTCAAAATCCCAAAAGGATACAAAAACAAAAACATATTCCATATAAAGAGGCAGCCGGATCTTGTCGATTTTAACATGAACCTGTGCATAGTAGTAATGGTTTTTCGTTAACCTGGAAAGAGGAACCACGGGAATTCCACTGAGTTCTGACATCGCCTTTTGCGCGCTTTGAAAATCAGTGAACAATACCGGTTGACTGTTGCCATTTGTCGTTATGGAAAATGTTTTCTTTAAATTGTCGTATTTGATGGTGCGTCGAATTTCTCTGGCAGCAATCTTTGTATCCCATCGATAGGGTCTTTCCTGATAAACATCCACGTAAATTGTAAAAACAGCGGGAACACCGGCCATGATCGCTGATTCTATATCTGATCTGAAGCAATCCACCAGTCTGGCATATAAAAGCACATTCTGCATATTGCTGGTGATTAACATGTCAACCATTCGCGGTTTTACCGCTGCTTTCGCATTTGCAGGCAAACCGGCCGTCATTGCGATCAGACACAAACAGGCGCACAGCAACCTTCCCCGAAAATCCATCCTGTTTTTCATATTATTCGTTTCTTTCTATGAAAATGTGCACACGGTTTGCCTAAAATTTCTCTAAACAGCCATTGATGCGACTCCGGCATCCATGCCTTCAGGCTAAAGGGCTAATTTCAATGGCAAATGTACGAAAAGCCCCCTTCGCACACATTAATTTTTAATAAATAATACTAGGTAACCTGTCGATAAAAATCAAGTTAATTTATGTTGCTGAAAGAAATCTGATGATTGAATGATCCTAAATCTGCACGGCATCCAGGATCGTAAAAGAGGGAATCTTGCACGATGTGTATCTGGTAGACTGTCTTTGATCCTGTGATGTGATAATATCCCAGGAATTTTCCTGAATCATAAGTTCTCTTAACAAGAGATTGTTCAGCCTGTGGCCTGATTTGTAGGCCACAAAATGACCGATAATCGGCATCCCCAGTAAAAACAAATCTCCGATGGCATCCAGAATTTTATGTTTTACAAATTCATCGGGCATGCGCAGTCCGCCTTTATTGACAATTTTCTTTTCATCGAGAATAATGACATTATCGAGTGATCCGCCTAAGCCCAAACCTCTTGCCTGCAAAAATTCAACTTCTTTCAGAAATCCAAAGGTTCTCGCCTGGCAAATATCATCCTGATAATTTTTATCGGAAAAAACAAAACTGTAAGATTGGCGGCCGATAGCCTTATGCGCAAAATCAATGTCATAAGTTATTTTAAACTCATCAGAAGGAATAAGCATTGCCCTTCCCTCTTCGTTTTTCACGGATACAGGTTTTTTGATGACAAGCATTTTCTTTAACTTACCCTGTGACCGTGTCCCCACTCCCTTGAGCATTTCGACAAATGGACGTGCACTACCGTCCATGATCGGAACCTCAAAAGAATCCAGTTCAATCAGGGCATTATCAACTCCCATGCCGCTGAAAGCCGATAAAATATGCTCTACGGTGGAAACGCTGACACCGTCATACCCGAGGGAAGTGGCCAAAGTGGTATCACATACCATCTTGAAGTCTGCCGGAATAGGTCTGGCATCGGGCAAATCGGTTCGAATGAACAACACACCGGTATCCACAGGAGCCGGCTTAATCTTCATATTGACCTTACGGCCGGTATGCAAACCAATGCTTGTGCAGATAATTTCTTTTTTAAGTGTTCGCTGTAAATGCATATACAACCTTGAATCTTGATTGAACGCATAAAAAAGCAATATCCATACCAAACAATAAGTACGATTTACTGAAACAAACAATTAATTGTTATTATTGATTTTTTAGAAAAGACAAGGCCTGTTAATCCTACGCACATCTCTCAATATTGTGTCTTAAATACCACACATCATAAAAACACAAAAACACGCATTGGAAACGATAATTTTACTTACAATATCTTTCTTTTTCACTGTAAATGCATCCGCAATAAGGCTGGCGGTACATCCCCATCTCCCGGGAAATCTTCACCCCGTCATTCCAACCGACACGGAAGTCCTCATAATAAAAAGGGATTTCCAACTGATGACTCAGGGTATCACCAATCTGCCTGATCAGATCATGCTTCTGATAACGGCTGTAGAGCAAAGTTGAAGTAAAGGCGTCGTAATGATTTTTTTTGGCCTGCTCGGCCGTGAACTTCATCCGGTCCGTCAGACAATAAACGCATCGGTCTTCATGCCTCTGGGCTACCTGGCTTAAAAACCCCTCCATCGGATAGCCGTCCGGCCAGACAACATTCAGCAGAATTTTCTCGGCATATTCCTGCAGGGTTTGTTTGCGCCGTAAATATTCCTGATAGGGATGAATATTCGGATTGTAGTACAAGCCTGTCACGGTATGCCCGTGCGTTCTTAATTCCTTGAGGGGATAGATCGTGCATGGCCCGCAGCATATATGCATCAGCACATTCATAAATTCAACACTCCCAGGAATCAATCACCCCGCAACAAACTATCGAGGTATGAAATAAATTTTAGGATATCCCCGTAGGCTGCAGTGAATTAATGCTCGTCCCGCTTAAGCGGGATTAAAACAGTTCCTTTTGAGCTCCTGAAGCTTTCAGGCCGAAATGTTCGTAAGCCCTGGGGCATGCCACCCTGCCCCGCGAGGTTCTTTGCAGATAGCCTTCCTGAATCAGGTAAGGTTCGTAAACATCTTCAATCGTCACTTTTTCTTCACCGATTGCCGCTGCCAGACTTTCCACGCCAACCGGCCCGCCATTGAATCTTTCAATCAGTGTCAGAAGAAGTTTGCGGTCCATTTGATCAAACCCCTTCTGATCAACTTCAAACGCATCCAGTGCCTGACGGGCAATTTCTCCGTCAATTGTTCCGTTTCCTTTTACTTCCGCGTAGTCGCGGACGCGCTTGAGCAGCCTGTTGGCGATACGCGGCGTACCCCGTGCACGTCTGGCAAGTTCATCGGCACCGTCACCGGCCAGTTTGACCCCCAGGATTGAGGCGGATCGCCTGATAATCACGGCAAGCTCCTGAGGCGTATAAAACTCCAGACGAAAATGCATACCGAAACGGTCGCGCAGTGGAGATGTGAGAGACCCTGCGCGTGTGGTCGCTCCCACCAGAGTAAACTTCGGAATGTCCAGTTTCATGGACCGGGCCGAAGGTCCCTGCCCGATTAAAATATCAATGTGAAAATCCTCCATGGCCGGATAAAGAATTTCTTCCACAACGTGGGAAAGCCGGTGGATTTCATCAATAAACAGCACCTCATGTTCATGCATGTTCGTCAGAATGGCAGCCAGATCTCCGGGACGCTCAATTACCGGCCCCGAGGTCACCTTGATATCCACCCCGAGCTCTCGGGCAATGATGTAGGCCAGCGTGGTCTTCCCCAAACCGGGCGGGCCGTAGAGCAAAACATGGTCAAGCGAATCGCGCCGTTTTCTGGCTGCTTCAATAAAAATCGACAAATTGCTTTTCACCTTATCCTGGCCGACATAATCGACCAGATTAGGCGGACGCAAACTGATATCCAGCGAGCCTTCATCTTCAGCGCAAACCGGATTGATTAAAGGATTTTTTAAATGGGCGTCCATAAATCTCTACCTGAAATCCTCCGGCATCAGCCGGCAAGAATTTTTAACGCTTTTTTCAAGAGCTGATCCATCGGCAGCTCCCCTTCGGCCTCGCGTGCAACTTTATCCAGAGCATCCCTGGCCGCATTGGACTTGTACCCCAGATTCACGAGCGCGGACAGCACATCTTCACGGATCATCCCGCTCTGTTTTTTCTGCACGTCCATTATCGGAATCTGATCCTCCGCCATTTTTTTGACAGCTTTTTCCCGGAGTTCCAGAATTAACCGTTCGGCTGTTTTTCTACCGATACCCGGAATAGCAATCAGTTTTGTCAGATTGCCGCCCGAAATCGCTTCGAGCAGTTCTGCAGCGGAAATTCGCGATAGAACATTCATGGCCACTTTCGGACCGACTCCGCTGACGGAAATCATCAACTGGAAAAGTTCGCGTTCCTGAAGTGTATAGAAGCCGAACAGGTTGATCGCATCCTCCTTGACGGAGGTGTGAATGTGCAGGGTGACGGGCTGTCCTGCGTCGGGAAGCTCATAGAAAGTCGTGAGCGGAATAAAGACACGATAACCGACGCCCTGGGTATCCACCACTATATGTGAAATTCCCTTGTATGCGATTTTGCCGGAAAGCAGAGCGATCATCAGAGGGGCTGCTCCTTTTGAAAATTAGCCTGGCAGATCGCGGCGGCCAGGGCGTCAGCCGCATCCGCGGGAGGCAGGGCATCAAGTTTTAAAATGGCCTTTACCATCATCTGGACCTGGCGTTTTTCCGCACGACCATAGCCGACAACGGCCTTTTTCACTTCCAGGGGTGAATATTCAAAAACAGGGATCGCTTTCTCGGCGCAGGTCAAAATCACCACGCCTCTGACCTGGGCCTGCCGGATCAGACTGCGGACATTCTTCCCGTAAAAAATATTTTCCAGGCCGACCGCCTGCGGGTTTGTATCGGCAATGACGGCTCTGAGACTCCGCGAAATATCCATCAGGACCACAGACAAAAGCGAATCTCTGCGGGGCTTGATTTCGCCATGAACAACGTGACGCAGATAATTGCCGCTTTTATCAATCACTCCATAGCCGGTGATGTGGCTTCCGGGATCGATTCCTAAAATTCGCAAAATACCTACTTTCGCCGATGATCGGTTTTGACGGCCCAGTATTTTTACAATCAATGAATGTCATCTCGATCCTTTTGGCCAAGCTCAGGATAAACTCCGGGAGAAATCCAGGATTTCTCAGTCGTCAAAACTCCTTCGAAATGACACAAAAGCGTTGACAGGGCACTAGCTTAACTTCTCCATGACATCTTCATCGATGTCGAAATTGGAATAAACGTTCTGTACATCATCGTTGTCTTCCAGCTTTTCCATCATTTTCAGCATGGACTCCGCCTTGCCCGCATCCAGTTTAACGGTATTGGAAGGGATTTTGCCGATAGACGCCGACAGATGTTTTATCTTCTTCTCGTCAATGGCTTTTTTCACGGCCTCAAAAGCCGCCGGTTCGGTGATTACCTCATATTCACTGCCTTCCGTTCTTACATCTTCCGCTCCGGCCTCCAGCACCAGTTCCATGAGTTCATCTTCGCCGATCGCTTTTTTGTCGATCACGATACTGCCTTTTTTTGCGAAAATCCAGGAAACGCATCCGTTTTCTCCCAGATTGCCGCCATGTTTCGAAAAAATGTGCCGGATTTCGGCCACGGTCCGGTTTTTATTGTCCGTCATGACATCGACAATAACTGCCGCTCCCCCGGGGCCATAACCTTCATAGGTCAC
>MWDG01000052.1 GCA_002070455.1 Deltaproteobacteria bacterium ADurb.Bin151 | reverse complement strand
GATTTAAAGATCAACATAGATGCACGGCTCATTGCAATAGTTGTGTCTTAGCGAACAATGATGGGATTTAAAGTTTTTCCATAATCGATAGAGAATAATAATTTCATGTCTTAGCGAACAATGATGGGATTTAAAGTTGACATCAGAAAAGGCGGCTCCTCAGGGTGAAAATCGTCTTAGCGAACAATGATGGGATTTAAAGTTATCTGCCTGGGAAACACCCTTTTTCAATTTCTTCGTCTTAGCGAACAATGATGGGATTTAAAGGGGAATTCAAAGATTGCTTGTAATGGATTTGACAGGTCTTAGCGAACAATGATGGGATTTAAAGAAAGAAAAGACGGCTGGTCTAACGTGGCGCGATGCGGTCTTAGCGAACAATGATGGGATTTAAAGTTCGATATAAGGATGACCGGTGATGATGGCCTGATCGTCTTAGCGAACAATGATGGGATTTAAAGAAAGCATCTGATGTTAGTAATGTTTCAGAACAAAAAGTCTTAGCGAACAATGATGGGATTTAAAGTGAGAAAACATCGTTATACATTTTCGCTTGACCCGAGTCTTAGCGAACAATGATGGGATTTAAAGCTAAAAAAGATATAAGGGTTTAAATGATGACTCCCGGTCTTAGCGAACAATGATGGGATTTAAAGTTGACATCAGAAAAGGCGGCTCCTCAGGGTGAAAATCGTCTTAGCGAACAATGATGGGATTTAAAGATGGATTTGAAGAAATTGAAAAAGGGTGTTGCCGCGTCTTAGCGAACAATGATGGGATTTAAAGCTTTTTCTTCCTGCGGCTTCCGTGGCTCGGAGATCGGGTCTTAGCGAACAATGATGGGATTTAAAGCTGAGGGAAAATGCGCTAACAAGGGCTTGTTATTAGGTCTTAGCGAACAATGATGGGATTTAAAGCGCTGCCGGTAACTGATCTTGAAGCCGCCGGTACTGCGTCTTAGCGAACAATGATGGGATTTAAAGTAACTATACGTCGGAGGATACGCACCACAGCCGCACGTCTTAGCGAACAATGATGGGATTTAAAGTCTATATCGGGGTTTGCTGGTTGGGCTGTTGCTCAGTTCTTAGCGAACAATGATGGGATTTAAAGAGAAAATTGTCAGGGGGACTTGTGCTAACAATGTAGTTTTAGCGAGCAATCCTTGATGTCTTTACCGTCTTGACAACTGCATCATACATCGTTAATGTAGTTGCAATGATTATCAGTAATTAACTCGATGCGAGGAGAATCTCTATGGATACACAAATCTGTGATGATAAAGTCACACAATGGTCTGGCTGGCAAAAACATCTGGGCGAATACCTGGTGGATTCTCTGCAGCGGTCCATCATTTTCACAGATATTTTACGCAAAAGAGGAAACAATTACATCAAACACATCCGCAGCGGCCAGCCGCCGGTGCTGACGTACAATTACGAAATGATCCTCAACGCCAAGAATTTTGAACACCCCGCCAATTACGCGCTGGTGAGGATTTCCGATCGCCGTCGAGCCGACATCCAAAAGGCTGTCGATGATCGCCGGGAAAAGATCAGGGAACGAATAACAAGGCCCAAACGACCTATTGTGATTATTGATCCCCGCGCCGGCCACGGTCCCGGGATCGGAGGCTCCAAGCGCGATTCGGAAATAGGCATGGCGCTTGAACACGGCCACCCGGTTTATTTTATCCTCTTTTATACGGATCCTATCCCCGGCCAGACCATGGCGGATGTGATTGAAGCCATTGAAAAGTTCATAGAGAAGGTGGTTGAACTGCACCCTGATGCAGACCCCCCGGCCATTATCGGCAACTGTCAGGCGGGCTGGGCATCGGCATTGGCGTGCGCGGACCGGCCCGATGTCGCGGGTCCATTGGTGCTCAACGGCGCGCCCTTGTCTTACTGGAGCGGGGTTGAAGGAGTCAACCCCATGCGCTATAAAGGCGGCCTTTTAGGCGGCGTCTGGCTCAATTCCTTTTTCAGTGATCTCGGCAACGGAGTTTTTGACGGCGCCAACCTGGTTCTGAACATGGAGCTGCTCAATCCGGCCAATACATTCTGGACCAAACAGTATAATGTTTTTTCGAAGGTGGATACGGAGGAGGACCGATATCTCAACTTTGAAAAATGGTGGGGTGGTTTCTTCATGATGAACACCGACGAAATCCACTATATCGTCCGAAACCTTTTTGTCGGCAACAAACTGGAACAGGGGCAGCTTGAACTGAGGGAAGGTCAGAAAATCAGCCTGAAGAATATCGAAAGTCCGATTATTGTTTTTGCGTCGGAGGGTGACAACATCACCCCTACCCAGCAGGCGCTCAACTGGATTCCCCGCGTATATTCCTCTGTCGAAGACATCAAGAGACACGGACAGGTCATCATTTACATTGTGCATCAAAACATCGGCCATCTGGGAATTTTTGTAGCGGGATCCGTCGCCAAAAAAGAACACAACGAAATCATCGGTAATTTTGACATCATTGATTTCCTGAGCCCGGGACTTTATGAAATGGTGATCGAAGGCGATGTAAAAAGCGGAAAATTCAGCAGTCAATTCGTACCACGGACATTTGCCGACATTGCCGCCTATGATGACGGGACAACAGACGAAGCAGATTTCAGCGTGGTGTCAAAAGTATCCGAAGCCAATGACAACGTCTATCAGCTGCTCATGCGTCCGTGGGTAAAGTTCTGGACTACGGAACTTTCCGCGGAAATCATCCGTTACCTGCATCCGCTTCGCCTCCAGCGTTACCTGTTTGCCGACATCAATCCCCTGATGCGGCCGGTTAAAAATATCGCATCGATCACACGGCAGAACCGAAAGCCCGCGGCGGAAGACAATCCCTTCATCGCCATAGAGCAAGCTATCTCCGAATATATCGAAAATGTTCTGGATATTTACCGCGACTATCGTGACCTGAATCAGGAACAGCTGTTCAAGCATATTTATGGAAGCGATTGGCTCAGGCGTTTGTTCCCGCCCGCACCGAAAGAACCGCCCCAAGAGCTGCCGGAATATGAGCGTCCCGATTATGACAAGCGCCTGCTTGCTATTGAGGAGGGAGGCCTGGCCGCCGGCCTAATACGGGTGTATATGGCCATAGCCAAAATCGGCCAGCATGTGAAAAGGCGGCATTTTGAAGTCGGCAACGAAATCACCAGAACCCACAAGGCCCTCAAGAAACTGAATGCATTGCAATTCAAAAAAATCATGCATGAACAGGTCGCTATCCTTCAGGCTGATGAGGATAAAGCGATCAATGCCTTATCGGTCCTGATCAAGGACAAGGACGACCGATTGGAAGCCCTCAGCATCGCCCGCAGGCTCTGCCTGGTGGACGGACCTTATAATGACGCTGAAAAGGTCATGCTCGAAAAAATCAAAAAAGGATTAAAATTGTAGGGTATATACACAATATACATCTTCAGTTTTTGACTGTCATCATCCGGACCGTATCGGGAATCGTCTCGATTATGAATCCATGATGGGATGCCTCTGTAGATGTTTCGGTATCCCGACGAGCAGTGATGCCCTGCCTGCCCGAAGCAAGTGACCGGGAAGGTGCATTCCGGCCATCTGCTCTGCCAACCGGACACAATCCAGAAGCTTGTCAAGATCAACTCCCGTAGGAATGCCCATTTCTTCAAACAGATGAACCAGATCTTCCGTCGGAACATTCCAGCAGCCGACATCCATTTTGCTTACCCCGTAAGGCGTTGCGCTCATCCCGCCGAGTGACGTATCAAATATGCGGATGCCGGCATCATAGGCTGCCACGCAATTGGCAACCGCGGCTCCTCTCGTGTTATGAAAATGGACTGCCAAATTGATGTGCAGCCTCAAGTCAAACAGAATGCGGAGCAAAGCCTGAACCGATTTGGGATTTGCCATTCCGGTGGAATCGACCAGCACAATTTCGGATGCTCCCATATAATTGAGTTTTAACACCAAATGGACAATGTCTTCTGTGCTGATTTTTCCCGAGTAAGGGCAACCGAAAGCAGTCATCACATAGGCGCGGACGCTGCGGGAGTTCTTTGCCGCCGTGTCCATTATGGAAGGGATCATTTTATTGAGGCTTTCTTTCAACGGCCTGCCGCTATTCAGTTTGTTGAATGTATCGCTTGCCGAAATCAGGATCAGGATCTCATCAATTTGCGTGATCATCGCACGGCGGCAGCCGATTTCATTCGGAACAAGCCCCACGTAAGTCACACCCTGTTTTTTGGAAATGCCCGCAATCAGCTTTTCCGCGTCGTAGCCCGTGGGCAAAAGACGGGGATGCATGAAAGACACACACTCGATTTTCCTGAGACCTGTTTCGGACAATTTATGAATGTACTTTATTTTATCGGCTGTAGACAAACCCTGACAGATCTCCGGCAGACCATCCCGCGGAGATACCTCCACAATGGTAACCTGTGCGTCACATTTCCTGAGAGATTTTCCTGCCACTGCCTGATGGTTATTCATGTTCATAGAGCCCCGATTCGCATGATGCCGTTTCTTTGAATAAATCACTGCCGTTCTGTTTATTGTTTATCCAAGCCATATTCTTTCAGTTTCAGATAAAAGGTTCTTCTGCTGATACCCAGCATTCTAATAGCCTCCGACTTGTTTGCGGCCTTGGTAAGTACTTCTGTGATCAGTTTCCGTTCCAGTGCGCGTACAGATTCAACAAGGTTATATGGTGCCACCGCTCCACCAGCAGCCGTCCTTCCGTTATATTGCGTCGAATCAGGTTCAGAAAAAAGGAATTTCGGAAGGGAACCGGGATCAATAGAGGGTGATTGAGTCATGTGCACAGCATAGCTGACAACCCCTTTGAGCTCCCGGACATTTCCCGGCCAGTGATATTCCTGAAGAACTCTTAAAGCAGCAGGAGAAAATTTTATTTTTTGTTTTCTGGCGGCATCATTGCTTTTTAAAAAATAATCAACCAGAAGCGGAATATCTTCGAAACGTTCACGGAGCGGCGGAAGAAAAATTGTAAAGGGATTCAAACGAAAGAAAAGGTCTTCACGAAATTTTTTCTCCTCAATCAACCCGGCAAGATCCTGATTGGTTGAAGAAATAACCCTCACATTCACCCTGATATTTTTCATCCCGCCGACTCTTTTGAAAGAACCGTTTTCCAGCACGCGCAACAATTTTGACTGCACGGACAATGAAGAGTCGCCAATCTCATCGAGCAGGATTGTCCCTTCATGTGCCTCATCGAAATAACCTTTTCGACCCTCAGCGCGTGCTCCGGTAAAGGCCCCACGTTCATATCCAAAAAGTTCGCTTTCAATCAGGCTGTCCGGAATGGCCGCGCAATTGACATCGACCAGCGGTTTGCCCCTTCGGCTGCTGCTTTGATGGATGGCACGTGCCAGAATCTCTTTGCCTGTACCGCTTTCCCCGATAATGAGAACCGATATATCCGATTGTGCGGCCCGTTGCGCGGTTATTAAAGCATCTCGAAAAGCGATATTGGCTCCGATCAAATCATCAAATGCCGCTCCGAGTTTTTCCTCTGCAGAATCCTTGCACGCAAAAGCCGGGCCAACGGTTTTATTTTCTTTATCTTTATACTGATCGTTCACGCCCGTCATCCTCAATGCAATCCATTTTGTTTATTTAATATACAATATACTTTACAATGTATACTAAAAATACAGTTTTGTCAAATCCAAACATTGAAACAGATCGGCATTTTTGGTTTTTTTCGGTGTTTGAAACGGCAAGATCATTGGCCGTGTCGCAAAGCCGGGGACACCCCGGAAATGCATAAATCCATGAAGATTCACTGGTATGGTATTTGCAAAATAAAAGGAGTAAAATGCTTTCGTCTGGATTCATTTTTCAAAAGGAGGCTCGAACATGTCAGAAGCCGTGCGTTTTTCAAAAGAAGGAAACATCGGGATCATCACCATTAACAACCCGCCGGTAAACGCCCTGTCCCAGGCCGTTCGCGCAGGAATCAGGACAGGCCTGGAAAAAGGCATTGCGGACAACGATATTGCGGCCATGATCATCCTGTGCGAGGGACGCACTTTTATTGCAGGTGCCGACATCCGGGAGTTTGGCAAGCCCCCCCTGGAGCCTTATTTGCCGGATGTCTGTAAGTTCATCGAAGATTCTCCCAAGCCGGTCATCGCCGCAATTCACGGGACGGCACTGGGTGGAGGCCTGGAAATTCCGCTGAGCTGTCATTTCCGTATTGCCACAGCAGCCGCAAAATTGGGGCTGCCTGAAGTGAAACTGGGGCTTCTGCCCGGAGCGGGCGGGACGCAGCGGCTGCCCCGCCTTGCCGGGGTGCATGCAGCGCTGGAGATGATCACCTCCGGTGTCCCGGTGAACGCAGCTCGGGCAAAAGATATGGGCATTCTTGATGCCATCATTGAAGGCGATCTGAAAGCGGAGGCGCTTATCTTTGCGAAAAAAGTAATAAATGAAAAACTTCCCGTCCGCAAAGTAAGCGAACGGCAGGCCAAAGCCGATTCCCCTTCTGTTTTTGACGATTTTGCAAAAGCCAATGCCCGCAAATTCCGTGGCGCCATCGCCCCTTTCAAATGCATCGACGCAATCAGAATCGCCACCGAGCTCCCTTTTGCAGAAGGCATGAAACGGGAGCGCGCCATATTTCTGGAATTGCAGGCATCAGACCAGTCCAGGGCCCTGCGTCATGTTTTCTTCTCCGAACGTGAAGTTGTCCGCATACCGGGGCTGCCCGATGATCAACCAACACGGGAAATCAGGTCTGTGGGCGTGCTGGGCGCGGGCACCATGGGCGGCGGCATTGCCATGTGCTTTGTCAATGCCGGAATCCCCGTGGTCCTTCTGGAAGTCAAACAGGAGATGCTGGAGAAGGGTCTTGCCGTGATCAGGAAAAACTACGCCGGCACCGTTGCCAAAGGCAAACTTAAGCAGGAGGTCATGGACAAGCGTATGTCTCTCATCAAACCGACCCTTTCCTATAATGACCTGAAGGATGCTGACCTCGTCATCGAAGCGGTTTTTGAAGACATGGCTGTAAAAAAGGAAGTCTTCGGCAAATTGGACACCATCTGCAGGCCCGGAACCATTCTTGCTTCCAACACATCCTATCTGAATATCGACGAAATCGCTGCAACCACCAAAAGACCGCAGGATGTCATGGGCATGCATTTCTTCAGCCCGGCCAATGTAATGCGCCTTCTGGAAAATGTGCGCGGCGCAAAAACGTCTCCCGAAGTTTACGCCACGGCCATGAAAGTGGGCAGGACCATCGGAAAGGTTCCGGTTCTGGTCGGCGTCTGCGACGGATTTGTAGGCAACCGCATGCTGGCCAAGCGCACCCGCGAATGTGGTTTCATGCTGGAAGAAGGAGCACTGCCCTGGCAGATCGACAAGGCCATCTATAACTTCGGGTTCCCCATGGGGCCTTATGCCATGGGCGACATGGCCGGCCTGGATATCGGTTGGCGAAACCGCAAAGCCAAATTCGACTCGCTGACCCCACGGGAAAAAGCCTGCAACATCATCGATAAGATTTGCGAAATGGGGCGTTTCGGACAGAAAACAGGTTCCGGTTTCTATCAATACGATGAAAAGCGTAACGCGACACCCGATCCGATGATTGAAGAACTCATCACCAGGCATTCTCAGGAAGTCGGGATCACCCGGCGCAACATCACAGACCAGGAAATCATCGAACGGGCAATTTACTCCATGATCAATGAGGGCGCGAAAATCCTTGAAGAAGGCATTGCGGCCCGTCCGCTCGACATTGACGTCGTCTGGCTCAATGGTTATGGCTTCCCCGCCTATCTTGGCGGCCCGATGTTCTATGCCGATACCGTTGGCCTGAAAAAAGTTTACGATGCGATTCTGAAGTACAGGGATCTGGTCGGCACTGAATACTGGACTCCCTCCCCGCTCATCGAGAGACTCGCAGGGGAAGGAAAGGGATTCTACTCGAAATAAATTTAAATGGATTGCATGGAGATCAACCGGAATCAATCCTTGATAGATTCCTTTAATAATGTAAAAAATCAGCAAAAAATATAATGTCATTATTAAACAGGCTGTATTTTAGGGAATGGAGATAAGATCGGTATGTCAAAACACCCATCAGGTCTTGAAAAACTCCCCCGTGGAATTGATCTTCTGCACGATCCCGCCTTGAATAAAGGCACCGCCTTTACCGCGTCTGAACGCAAAGCGCTGGAACTCGAAGGCCTGCTGCCACCCCTGATCTCAACTCAACAGCAGCAGGTTCAGCATATTATGAACAATGTCCGCCGTAAACCCAACAACCTGGAAAAGTACCTTTATCTGATCGGCCTGCAGGACCGCAATGAGCAGTTGTTCTACAAAACGCTTATCGAGCACCTGGAAGAATTGAGCCCAATTGTCTATACACCAACCGTGGGATTGGCCTGCCAGGAATACAGCAGGGTTTTCCGTCGTCCCCGCGGGATTTTCATTACAAAGCATCATCACGGCCATATCAGGAGCATTCTGCGCAACTGGCCATATAAGGATGTTCGCATCATTGTGGTAACCGATGGCGAGCGCATCCTGGGACTCGGAGATCTTGGTTCGAACGGCATGGGAATTCCCGTGGGCAAGCTGACGCTCTACACGGCCTGTGCGGGCATCACGCCCAATGCATGCCTGCCCGTTATGATCGATGTCGGCACCGGCAATAAAGGACTTTGGAGTGACCCGGAATATATCGGTCTGCCGGAGGAACGCCTGCATGGTAAGGAATACGATGCCCTCATGGATGAATTTATGGAGGCAGCCAGCAAAACATTCCCCCATGTCATGATTCAGCTCGAAGATTTCGGCAACCGTAACGCTTTGCGGCTGCTGGAACGTTACCGGAATCACTACTGCATGTTTGATGATGACATCCAGGGAACAGCCGGTGTGGCACTGGCCGGGCTATATTCGGCACTGTCCGTCACCGGCGGCAAAATCACCGACCAGCAGCTGTTGTTTCTGGGAGCGGGTGAAGCTGCCCTGGGTATCGGAAATCTGGTAGTTTCTTCTATGGTTGATCAGGGTCTTTCTGAAGATGAAGCCCTTGGCCGCTGCTGGTTTGTTGATTCGAAAGGATTGGTTGTCGGCAGCCGAACAGACCTGGCACAGCACAAACGTCGTTTTGCCCATGATTTTCCCTTCCATCGCGATCTTTTCTCCGCGGTTAATGCCATCAAACCGACCGCCATAATCGGCGCGTCAGGGCAGCCCGGGGCATTCACCCCGGAAATTTTACAGGCCGTGGCCAAATGGAACAAACATCCGATCGTGTTTGCTCTTTCCAACCCGACCTCACAATCGGAATGCACGGCACAGGACGCCTACCATTACACGAATGGACACGCGGTCTTTGCAAGCGGAAGCCCCTTTCCGCCGGTGGTTGTCCATGGCCGGCAATTTGTTCCGGGCCAGGCAAACAATGTCTATGTATTTCCCGGTGTCGGGCTAGGCGTTATGGCATCGGAATCGACGCGGGTAACGGATGAAATGTTTTCCGCGGCTGCCAGGTGCGTGGCGGATAAGGTCATCCGGGAGGACCTGGAACTGGGCAGGATTTTTCCCTCCCTGTCACGCATTCGCGAAGTGTCTCTTCATATTGCGATTGCCGTTGCCAGGCTGGTATTTGCCCGGCAACTCACAGCAATGAAACAGCCTTCAGATTTACCAGGATTCATTAAATCCAGGATGTACAGTCCCGTCTATCAGACAGATCCGCGGGTGAAAACAGAGGCTGAATAACGGAAAGATACGGAAGAAACATCAATTCATTTATCGAGGTCAGGTTTTATGGAAAATGTAGTTTTTATCAGTTGCGCGCGTACGCCTATCGGCGCTTATGGAGGCGCGCTCAGGGATGTGCCGGTTTACCGGCTGGCAAGCCTTGTGTTGCATGCAGCGGTAAAAAAAGCGGGAATTGATCCGGTTATCATTGATGATGTCATCATGGGGTCAGCCTACCAGAACGGCGAGTGCGCCAACGGAGCGCGCATGGCCGTGCTTGATGCGGGATGGCCGGACACCATTCCGGGGATCATGATGGACAGGCGCTGCTGTTCGGGGCTGGACACCATCTTCTACGGAGCCATGAAAATCCAGACAGGCAATGCCGATCTGGTCATCGCCGGCGGCATGGAATCCATGAGCCAGGGAGAACTCTACATACCCGGCGACATCAGGTGGGGTCTGGGCGGGAAAAACCATGAAAAATACGGTTTCATGCCCCGCGGTCATGGCGCGCTGTCAATGTGGGGGATACCCTTTTATGACCGTATCCAGCGCGGACGCGTCATGTCTCAGCCCATCGCCCGTTACGGTGAACTGAGCTCGATGATGACCTGGGCGGAAACCGCGGCCAAAAGAGAAAAGATCACCCGCGAGGAAGCCGACCGCTGGGCACTGCGAAGTCACCAGAGAGCCATCGCTGCACAGGACGCAGGCAAATTCACCGATGAAATTGTTCCCGTTCCCATAGGAAAAGACAAGAAAAGCGGTGAAACGGTTTATCTGAAAACAGATGAGGGGCCACGCCGGGAAACCACGCTGGAGCGCCTGGCAAAACTGAAACCGGTTTATCAGGATGGTATCTGCACGGCGGGCAATTCATCGTCGGAAAATGACGGCGCAGCAGTAGTTGTGATGGCTTCCGAAAAGAAAGCGAAAGAACTGGGCGTAAAGCCCCTGGCCCATTTTCGGTCCTGCGCCGTAGCGGCCACGGATCCCACCCTCACCTACCCTGCGGTTCCGGCAGCCGTGTCAAAAGCGCTGAAAAAGATCAATGTGACCATCGACCAGATGGACCTGATTGAAGTGCAGGAAGCTTTTGCCGTCCAGTGCCTTGCTGACGCGAGGCTCTCGGGGCTTTCCGACGGACAGATGGAGGCAATGGTAAATGTAAACGGATCAGGCATTTCACTCGGTCATCCCATCGGTGCAACCGGCACAATGCGCCTAACCACGCTGATCAACGAAATGGTGCGGGCCGATAAACGCTTCGGGCTGGAAACGATCTGCGGTGGCGGCGGTCAGGGGATATGCCTGATTATTGAAAGAAAATAAAAATCCGGGAGGATAAACCATATGGATTTTGCTTTAACAGAAGAACAAAAAATGATTCAGGACACGGCCAGAAGTTTTGCTGAAAAAGAGATCGCACCGCACGTGGAGGAGGACGAGAAAAATCACTTCTGGCGCAAAGAAATTTTTGACAAGATGGCCGAACTGGGATTTTTCGGTTTTTCTATCGATGAAATGTACGGCGGAAACGGCATGGGATTTCTTGAAGGCGCTTTGGCGATCGAACAGATAGCAAAGGTCCATACCTCATGGCGCATGGCATTCAACATGCAGTGCTGGGGGCCCGCGCTGACCATCCAGAAATTCGGCACGGAAGGACAGAAGCATCATTATATTCCCAAATTCGTGAGCGGCGAATACATCGGAAGTTTTGCCATGACTGAACCGGATATCGGCTCCGACGTCGCTTCCATGAAATGCCGCGCCGAAGATAAAGGGGATTACTACCTGCTCAACGGCAACAAAATGTGGATCACCAACGGAACGGTCACCAATCACGGTCTGCTGTACGTCAAAACGGACAAGGACGCCGGCGCCAATGGCATCAGTTGCTTTATCATGGACTATGGCCTGCCCGGCATTACCCGAAAGAAGATCAGCGACAAAGTCGGCCTATGGGCATCCGATACGGCAGAGATCACCTTTGAAGATGTGAAACTACCCAAAAGTCTTCTTCTGGGAAAGCTCAACCGTGGATTCCAGATCTGCATGACGCAACTCAATTCCACGCGATTGGGCTGCTCCGCGGGAGCGCTGGGCCTTTCCGGCGCGATCCTGGACGCCTCTGCAAAATACGCAACAGAACGGTGTCAGTTCGGAAAGCAGATCGGCAGGTACCAGCTGATTCAGCAGCAGGTTGCGGAAATGAAAGTCGGACACGAAACTCTCGCGGCGCTGGTGTACAAGGCCGCATGGCTCAAGGACCGGGGGCTGCCTAACGTCATGGAAACCTCCATGTCCAAGCTTTACGGAGCGAAAGTTGTTGTTCACGACGCCAATGAATGCATGAAACTGTTCGGTTCCTTTGGCTTTTCCGATGAATATCCCTGCGGACGATTTCTGCGGGACTCCAAGCAGTTCGAAACGCTGGAAGGTACTTCCAACATGCACACCATGATTGTTGCCAATGCGGCAATGGGATTTGCACCAAACCGGGTTTAGACCGAATACAGGAGTCAGTCATGAGACAGTATTTTGAAAAAATGGATCCGCTGGGAAGCCCGCTTTCCGAAACACAAATCGAAAGCATGAGGGGTAACTGCGCAAAAATCGAGGAAATCATGCAGACCATCGATGCCGAAGTTAAGCGCATCAAAAACGTCGGTGTCCCGCTGTCCAAACTGAACGAGCGCGGCGAGATGAGCGTCTGGCAGCGCATCGAATACTTGGTGGATCCCGGGACTTTCTGCCCGCTGCACAGTATATTTGATCCCCAAAACGAAGAATCGGGCAGCACCGGCGTGGTAGACGGCCTTGCGCGAATCAACGGCAAATGGTGCGTTCTTGCCGGGTTTAACAATAAATGGATGGCCGGCGCCTGGATTGCCGGACAAGCGGAAAATAATCTCCGGGTAACGGATATGGCCAAAATTCTCCGCGTCCCTCTTGTCTGGCTGGTAAACTGTTCGGGCGTCAAGCTTACCGAGCAGGAAAAAGTGTATGCCGGCAAACGGGGTCAGGGTGCCTGTTTCTATCGCCATGCAGAGCTGGAAATCATGGGCAACCCGGTTATTGCCGGTATCTATGGCACTAATCCGGCCGGCGGCGGTTATCAGTCGGTCAGTCCGGTGATTCTGCTTGCCCACAGGAAGGCGAATATGGCGGTGGGCGGTGGAGGCATCCTCAGCGGCATCCATCCGGCAGGGACATACAATGAAACCCGCGCGGAGGAAATCATTAACGCAACCAGGCATTTCAAATCCGTCCCGCCCGGCAGCGTTAAAATTCATTACGATGTCACCGGTTTTTTCCGTGCTGTTTTTGATGAAGAAAAACAGGTGCTCGACGCCATCCGGGATTACATGGACGATCTTCCTGCATACAAGCCACGCTTTTTCCGCGTGGCCGAACCTGCCTGGCCAAAATATCCGTCATCTGAAATTGCCTCGATTGTCCCGGTTGATCAAAAAAGTGTTTACGATTTTGAGCAGGTGCTGGCACGGCTGGTCGATTGTTCCGAGCACATGGAATTTTGTCCCGAATTCGGTCCGGAAGTCTATACAGGCCTGGTCAGGATCGATGGATACCTGATGGCAGTGATCGGGAACCGCCAGGGAAATTTCACGGAGTATCCGGAATACACCAAAGCCTATGAAGGGACGGGCGGAAGGCTCTATCGTCAGGGTTTAATCAAGATGAGTGAATTTATCGCATTGTGCTCCCGCGATAAAATTCCTGTCATCTGGATTCAGGACACCAGCGGCATTGACGTAGGCGATGATGCTGAAAAAGCAGAGCTGCTGGGATTGGGACAATCTCTGATTTATTCCATTGAAAATTCCAAGCTGGCGATGATGCTCGTTGTTCTGCGCAAAGGCAGTGTGGCCGGTTATTATGTCATGGGGGGACCGGTAGCCAACAACAACAATGCCTTTTCGCTGGGTACGGCTGCGACAGAGATTAACGTCATGCATGGGGAGACGGCGGCGGCGGCAACATACGCGCGACGTCTGGTCAAGGACAAAGACGAAGGACGGCCCCTGCAACCCACAATCGAAAAGATGAATCAAATGGTTAAACACTACGATGACACGTCCAATCCGATGTATTGCGCTAAAAAGGGCTTTGTCGATGAGGTCATCCGTTATGATGAATTGCGCAGATACCTGGTCGGCTTTGCCAACTGCGTTTATCAGAATCCATGCGCCATCTGCCCGCAGCATCATATGATTCTTCCGCGCATGATCCGTTCACAGATTGTGAAGGGACAACAAAGAAATCGTTGAGATCTCCGATCAGACTGCAGATCACTTGATACAATATTTTCTTGACTTTCTGACGGGTTAAGTGAAAATATAATTACAGTTACATGTTTTTTGCTTTCAGCAACTGTTGGTTGCGCCCGATCCATCGACATAGCAACGAAAATGAATACGTGACGTCTGGTAGAAATTAAATCTGTCCGGATCGCTTTTCTTATGAAGGAACATATGAAAACAAACGTTGTCATTGTTGATGATAATGCAGACAATTTATACCTGCTGAAAAGCCTGATGGAGAAACAGGGGTGGGAGGTTCGTGAAGCGGCAAACGGTAGTGCCGCCCTCCAGATGATACAGGATCCCATACCCGATCTCATCGTCTCGGATATCCTGATGCCGGTGATGGACGGATATACCTTGTGCCAGCATTGCAAAGCGGACGAAAAACTCAAAAACATCCCTTTTGTCTTTTATACAGCAACCTACACGGAACCGAAGGACGAAAAATTTGCCCGGGCACTTGGTGCGGACCGGTTCATTATCAAGCCGGAGGAACCATTAACCCTGATTCAAATCCTGATCAATCTGCTGGAAGAAAAGAAAAAGGAAAATTTTGTAGCGGCGAAGCCCCTCGGTGAAGAAATGGAGTTTTTCCGGCACTACAATGAAATTCTCTTTCACAAGCTTGAAAAGAAAATACTCGACCTGGAAATGGCGAACCGGGAATTCAGGGAGTTGGAAGAGAAGTATCGCCTGAATTTTGAAAACATCACCGATGTCATCTTTTCATTCGATACCAATTTTAAAATATTAAGTATGTCTCCGAGCGTGGAGAAAATACTGGGATACAAAGCGCAGGATTTCATCGACCGTCCTCTTTCCGAATTAGAATACATCCTGTCGCCTCAATCTCTGGAGCTAGCCATCCATCATCTGGGCCAGATATTCAAAGGATCAATCATTCCGCCTTCTGTTTATGAATTTATCGGCAGGAATGGAATCCGAATCATTGGTGAAGTAAGCGGCTCCCCGTTCCTGCGTGACGGGAAGGTTGCCGGTGCTGTCTGCGTTGGCCGCAACATCACCAGGCGCAAAAAGACAGAAGATGCGCTTCGGGAAAGTGAAGAAAGGTTCCGTATTCTCATGGAATCTTCTCCAACGGCCATCCTGCTCTTTCAAAACGATAAATGGATTTATGCTAATCGCGCCGCGGCGGAAATCACGGGCTACACGAACCAGGAACTCCTGTCCATGAATTTCTGGGATGTCGTCCATCCCGAAGACAGGCAATCGGTCATGGAACGGGGTCAGAAACGTCAGCAGGGCATTCCCGTCACCAGGCGTTATGAATTTCGAATTGTCACTAAAGACAAGACTGTAAAGTGGGTTGACCTTTCCGGAGAGACCATCATGCTTAACGGAAATCCTGCCGGGATTATATCCGTTCTGGAAATCACCGAACGGAAAAAAATGGAAGAGGCGCTCAGGCAGGCAGAAGAAAACTTCCGCCGTTCTATTGAAGATTCTCCTCTCGGAGCCCGCATTATTTTTGAAACAGGAAAAATGATGTATGTCAACCGGGCACTTCTGGACATTTATGGTTGTAACAGCATGGAAGAACTGGAAGCAATTCCGGCAAAGGAACGCTACACACCCGAGAGCTTTGCTGAACATGAGGACAGGAAAGAAAAAAGAAAAAAGGGCCGGTATGTCCCCTCGGAATACGAGGTCAGCATTGTAAGAAGAGACGGGGACATCCGGCATCTGCGGGTTTTCCGCAAAGAAGTCCTTTGGAGCGGTAATCGACTGTTCCAGGTTTTGTACAATGACATTACCGAGCGGAAGCTGGCGGAGGAGTACCAGAGGAGCATGCAGGAACGCCTGCAGCGTGCGGAGAAGATG
>MWDG01000051.1 GCA_002070455.1 Deltaproteobacteria bacterium ADurb.Bin151 | reverse complement strand
GTTCGCCTCCTTGAATTTTCTCAAGGATAGCACAAATACATATTATGCGCAATTATTTATGTCGTTATGTATAGTAATACCTCTGGAACGGTAAATAAATAGGTAGTAATTCCGAATTCAGGTACATAACACTTAATTCTCTAGAATAAATTGTCTTATGGAACGTGGTAACGCTGTTAACTTTTTAACTTCCTCTCCAAAATTATATATGTAGCACCAACCCCAATGCACAGCATCAGGGTAGCCCCTGCGTGGGCAATTCGGGGGACATAACACTTAATTCACATCGTCCTTGAAATATCAAACGCTTTGTATGATATTTCAAGGTAGGTGATAGAGAGACCAGCATCACGGTGGTCTTCGCGCAATGACGGGAGACACGGAAATGCAAAGGGGTCACCCCATCTCCAGCAGGATTTTATTGAGTTCCTTGATCTCGTCACGCAGATCGGCGGCTTTTTCAAACTCCAGGTTTTTGGCCGCCTGCTTCATTTCCGTCGTCAGGTTTTTAATAAGCGCGGGCAAATCTTCTTCTTTAGCCGGAATAGCTCTGCCTTTTTCATCCACAGGAATTGTGACATAGTCGGCTTCGTAAATGGAGCCCAGTACATTGCTGATCGTTTTTTTGATGGTTTCGGGCGTGATGTTGTTTTCTTCGTTGTACCTGGCCTGTATGGCACGGCGGCGTTTCGTTTCGTCAAGACAGGCCTGAATGGATTTGGTAATTTTGTCGGCGTACATGATGACCTTGCCTTCAACGTTTCGCGCGGCACGGCCGCTGGTCTGGATGAGCGACCGCTCGGAACGCAGGAACCCTTCCTTATCGGCATCGAGGATCGCCACCAATGACACTTCCGGAATATCCAAACCCTCCCGCAGAAGATTGACTCCGACCAGCACGTCAAACTCTCCCAGCCGCAAATCCCGTATAATACTGACCCGCTCCAGCGTGTGAATATCGGAATGCAGGTAGCGCACACGGATGCCCAGTCCGCTGTAGTAGTCGGTCAGATTCTCCGCCATGCGCTTGGTCAGCGTGGTGACCAGCACTCTTTCCTCTTTTTTGACGCGGATGCGGATTTCTTCCAGCAGATCATCCACCTGATGCACAGCGGGTTTGATTTCAATTTCCGGATCCATGAGACCCGTCGGGCGGATAATTTGCTCCACCCGTACTCCGCGGGCTTTCGTCATCTCATACTGGGCGGGCGTGGCTGAAATGTATATCCTCTGATTGGGCAGCGCCTCGTACTCTTCAAAGGTCAGCGGCCTGTTGTCCAGCGCGGACGGCAGACGGAATCCATATTTGACAAGCGTTTCCTTGCGGGACCTGTCCCCGCGAAACATGCCCGCCAGCTGCGGCAGTGTGGCGTGGCTTTCGTCAATAATGATCAGCGTGTCCTTCGGCAGATATTCCATAAGCGTGGGCGGCGGCTCGCCGGGCTTGCGGCCGGTCAGATGGCGGGAATAGTTTTCGATGCCCTGGCAATAGCCCATCTCTTCCATCATCTCCAGATCAAAGTTTGTGCGCTGCTCCAAACGCTGCGCCTCCAGTAGCATATTCTGTTCTTTATAACGGGCAAGTGTCACGGCCAGTTCAGCCCGGATATCGGCCGTGGCCCTTTTGAGATTGTCCTTTGTGGTAACATAGTGGCTGCCGGGATAGATCGCTGTTTTCGTCAGTGAACCGAGTTTCCTGCCGCGCAGAGGATCAATCAGATAAATGCCTTCTATCGTGTCGCCAAAGAATTCAACTCTGAGCGCCTGCTCGTCTTCATACGTAGGAAAGATTTCCACCACGTCACCACGCACACGGAAAGTTCCACGGTGAAAATCAATGTCGTTTCGTTCATACTGGATTTCAATCAACCTTTTTAAGACTTCGTCGCGGGGCATCTCGCCACCCACTTCCAGCGGCACAATCATCCCCAGGTAGGCTTCCGGCGACCCCAGACCGTAAATACAGGAGACACTGGCCACAATGATCACATCACGTCGCGACAGAAGTGCGTGAGTCGCCGCGTGGCGCAACTTGTCGATTTCCTCGTTGATCGCCGAATCCTTTTCAATATAGGTATCCGTGGCCGGCAGGTAGGCTTCGGGTTGGTAGTAGTCGTAGTAGCTGACAAAATACTCCACGGAGTTGTCTGGAAAAAGGCCCTTGAATTCTTCATACAGCTGCGCGGCCAGTGTCTTGTTATGCGCGATAATCAAAGCTGAACGCCCGGCACGCTCAATGACATTGGCAATGGTGAATGTC
The DNA here is from genome assembly GCA_002070455.1 of Deltaproteobacteria bacterium ADurb.Bin151. Lineage (GTDB taxonomy): Bacteria > Desulfobacterota > Syntrophia > Syntrophales > Smithellaceae > UBA8904. Next base: position 13,816 of record MWDG01000051.1, on the reverse strand, counting down.
TTGCCGGAACCGGTGACGCCTAAAAGAACCTGATGTTCTTTGCCTTCAGCAAGGCCTTTTACAAGTTCGTCAATCGCCTGCGGCTGGTCGCCGCTCGGAATAAAATCCGTAATGAGTGAAAATTTATCCATAAAATTCTGATAACCATAAATGATTTCTGGATTGCCCGGTGTTGCCGGGCAATGACAAGGTGGCTTCTGTTTGCTTCTTTCGTCTTATCCGCAACAACTGCAAAACATCGATTAAATATCTTATAATTCCGTTAAATCTTTAGTGTCGTTGCTGGATTGCCCGGTCAAGCCGGGCAATGACAAGGCTATTCTAACAAGTACGCCCCTGTCCGTTTTTGTTTTGTCATTGCGAGCCGAATCTCAGTCGGCGTGGCAATCTCATATTTCATCGGACAAATCCTTCCATCCCCCATTCATTTCATCCACTAATTTGATCTTCTTTGCTCTTGAACCGCCTTTTATTTGTTTTTCTCTGGTAATAGCATTGTTGACATCATCATATGCTTCGAAGAATACTAATTTATCTATATTGTATTTTTTCGTAAAGCCTTCCATTATTTTATTTTTATGTTCATAGACTCTTCTGTTCAAATCATTTGTAACACCTGTGTAAAGGACTGTATTATTTTTGTTTGTCATGATGTAAACGTAAAATTGTTTATTCATGAAACATCCATTTACTAATCAAAGGTACTGAGATTGCCACGGCTCCTGAGCGTCGCCTCGCAATGACATCAATATTTGCACCTTGCTCCTCACTCCTCACTCCTTACAGAAATAAAACCGGTTCCCGCAGTATCGCCTCCCTCGCCCTCATCGCGCAGGCGGCCGTTTCCGGATGCGTATCCTTGAGGGAAGCAATCTGCCGCAAATTATCTCCCGTACGCAAAACCAGCGTTGCCATGTCTCCTTCGGCAATGCCGGTGGTTTTGATCACATCATCCCAGCTTCGTCCACGCGCCCAGTAATACATCGCCACACCGGCCGATGGATAAAGCTTCGGACTTTGGAAACCGGCCGCCTGCAGTTTTCGTGACATGGGGCGGACAGCCACCAGCATTTTGCGCAGGGCTGCCATCAGCTTATGGGGAAGCTCCGCGGTGGCCAGATGTATTTCATCATCCCGGTCATAGGCAAATACCGCTACCATAGCCGCCAGCAGTCTTTCATTGTCCACCGGAAAAGCGTTTTCCCGCAGACATTCAGCAACCAAAAGAGGATAATCCAGCCTGAGACGGGCCGCCCAGCGACCATCGTCGGTAAGCTTGCCTGCTTCATCCACAAAACCTTCCTCATGCAAAAATTTCAAATGCAACGAAAAATCCTTCCAGAGCATATCGGCGGCGGACTTACCATGATGGTCAATATTGTTTTGCTGCCAGGCTGCCAGAGATTTTTCAAATATTTTTTTTACATCCGCGGGCGTCTGGGACAACATCAGATTCAACACCATGGCAAAGTCATTCTTCAACTGGCTTTTGATATCTTCCGGTACGGCAGACAACATTTCTTTGATATGTCCAAGATCCATAAACCGGCCCTGCACTGCAAGCATAAAGCCGATTTTGTCCTGGCCGCGCCTCCCTGCCCGCCCGGTCATCTGCCGGAATTCGGTGGCGGACAGCGCCGCGAAATCATGGCCGTTGAACTGGTCAGAGTTAAACAGCACAATGGTGCGGGCCGGAAAATTCACGCCCGCGGCAATCGTGGTGGTGGCAAAAATCACCCGCAGATGCCCTCGATTCATCATTTCCTCCACAAGTAGCTTCCAGGCAGGCAGCTGTCCGCCGTGGTGCGCAGCCAACCCCGCGCTCCGGAGCGCCTTGAGCTGACGGTGGCGTCCAAGGGAAGGAAAACGCTCAAGAAGATCATACAAATCATCGGCAAAAGCGTCATTGTTTTTCAGAAAGGACAGTCCTGTCCGGCAAGACAGTGCGGCATCGCATTCTGCCCGTGACTTTAAAAAAAAGATCGCCGGCAGAAGGTTGAACCGTTCCAGCACACGGATGATTCCCGCATAATCCGGAGGACGGCGGCTTTGCCGGTGTTGATCTTTTTTTAAAAACTGGCAGACGGCCGACCCGGCTTTTTTCCCATCCAGAAAAGGATGCAGGCAGCCGGACGGATGCAGAAACATCGGATACAGAGGCACAGGCCTTTTTTCTTCACGGACCACAGTGCAGCTCTTGCCGCGGATGGATTCAAGCCACGCGGCAATCTCATCGCCGTTGCCGATGGTCGCCGACAACAGAAGAAGGTTTACCCGCACAGGCAGATAAATCATGATTTCTTCCCATACCACCCCCCGGTCCGCATCGCCGAGAAAATGGGCTTCGTCCAGAATCACCAGATCGCAGTTCAGATCTCGGCCCTGATGCATGGCGTCGTAGAGTTGATTCCGGAGGATCTCTGTTGTGCCTACAATGATTGGCGCTTCGGTGTTTTCCCTGGTGTCGCCGGTAATGATTCCGACATTCTCCGGATCGAAATGAAGACCAAACTCGACCCACTTGGAATTGGAAAGCGCCTTGAGCGGTGATGCATACCAGGCGCGTCCGCCTTTATTCATGATGGACAAAATGGCTTCACGGGCTATCCAGGTTTTGCCGGAACCGGTGGGAGCAATCACCAGGCAATCATTTTGCCCGATGGCAGACAGCGCCTGCAACTGAAATTCGTCCGGCACAAACGGGGTATCGGATGGTCTGCCGATCTTTGCCAGCACGTTTTTTAGGGAAGGAACAATTTCCGGCTTCATAGAGGAAATGGGCGCGGATCGTTTGAATTTTCCCATGGAAAACGAATGTTTATGCCTCGAAGGATTTTTCCTTTGGTATCGTTTTTCTGCGATCATGAAATGGTTGTAGCACAATGCCAGTGAAAGAAAAACTATTCAATAGGCAAGCTCCATTGCGCTTATTCCGGTTTTCAATATTTCATTCGATATTGAATCAGCATTGAACGTTTCTTTCAACAGAATGTGCGGTTGCCATGATTAACCCTGGAGGGTAACCTCAGGATAAAAATTAAAACATCTATAATATTAAACATTTATAATAATGTTATTCTCTGATTTGGTATTTGGCATGTTTATTTCATATATAAAAAGCATAAATAGCAGTTATTTATTCAAAGATTCAGGAGTAATGATAACCATGAAAAAAATGATGCAGATAGCCCTTTTAATCGGTTTTATTGTTTTGACAACGGCCACCTTCACATTCGCCCAGTTCAGCGCTGCCCCAGAGCAATCTTTCCCCTTTTTCCATTTCGGATGCCTGATTATCGGTGGATTGATTATCGTATCCCTGAAACGTAAATACGATAAGCTGTATTTGAGTGAAGCCATTGGCTCATTTGCCCTTTACACAACTCTGGTTGCCCTTTTCACGGCACCGGTTGTCGATACTCTGAAAAACCTGTTCAGCTAAACCCTTCCCTCTATATATAGCACCAGAAGTAAAAGCCCCTGCCTATTCCGTGGCAGGGGTTTTTACGTTGGGGCCGAAAAAACACTTTACAGCACCAGTGATTTCATTTATTACACTCCACGTTTATGTTTTCAATAAATCACTCTTTCTAAAGGAGATAAAAATATGGCTAAACGTGTTTACACTTTCGGGAAGGGAATCAGTGAAGGCAAAGCCGACATGAAAAACCTTCTCGGCGGCAAAGGGGCAAATCTTGCTGAAATGTCAAACCTGGGAATTCCCGTACCCTCGGGATTCACGATCACGACCGATGTATGCGTGGAATTTTACAAAAACAACCGGAAATTTCCTGCCGGCCTGGAAAAAGAAGTCACAGCGGCACTGAAAAAAGTTGAAAATTCCATGGGGGCGACATTCGGAGATCCGGCCAATCCTCTTCTGCTGTCCGTTCGCTCCGGGGCACGCGTCTCCATGCCGGGCATGATGGACACCGTTCTTAATCTCGGGCTGAACGATGAGACCGTTGAAGGAATCATTCGCCAGTCGGGCAACGAGCGATTCGGCTGGGATTCCTACCGCAGATTTGTCCAGATGTACGGGGATGTCGTCATGGGTCTCAAACCCGAAGACAAAGACGCCCACGATCCGTTCGAGGAAGTCATGGACGAATTGAAAGCGGAAAGAGGCGTCAAGGCGGATCTCGACCTGACCGTGACCGATTTGAAAGAACTGGTCAGCCGCTTCAAGCAGCTTATTGTAAAAAAACTCGGCCAGGAATTCCCGACAGATCCAAAAGAGCAGCTCTGGGGCGCGATTGGCGCTGTATTCATGTCGTGGAACACGGCACGTGCCGTCCTGTACCGTAAAATGAACAGTTTTGACGATAACTGGGGAACCGCCGTCAACGTACAGGCCATGGTCTTTGGCAACCGCGGCGAAAGCTGCGCCACCGGTGTCGCCTTCACGCGCGATCCGGCCACCGGCGAAAACCTTTTCTACGGTGAATACCTGATCAACGCACAGGGCGAAGACGTTGTCGCCGGTATCCGCACACCGCAGCAGGTCACCCTGGAAGGATCCCGACGCTGGGCCAGGGACAATAATGTTTCCGAAGAAGAGCGAGCCGCGAAATATCCTTCGCTCGAAGAATACATGCCTGCCGCCTATCAAGACCTGGTCAATGTCTACACAAAACTGGAACATCACTACAAGGAAATGCAGGATATCGAATTCACGATCCAGGACCAGAAACTCTGGATGCTCCAGACACGAACCGGCAAGCGTACCGCCGCTGCCGCCGTCAAGATCGCGGTGGATATGGTCAACGAAAAACTGATCGACAAGAAAACCGCCCTTCTGCGCATCGATCCTTCCTCGCTCGATCAGCTGCTCCATCCGACGTTTGATCCCGCAGCAACGCGCAACATCATCACCAAGGGGCTTCCCGCCTCTCCGGGTGCGGGAACAGGACGCGTGGTCTTCAACGCGGATGACGCTGAAACATGGAACAAGCGGGGTGAAAAAGTTGTACTCGTCCGCATTGAAACCTCACCGGAAGATTTAAAAGGCATGTCGGCGGCCCAGGGAATTTTGACCCAGCGCGGCGGCATGACCTCCCACGCGGCAGTCGTCGCCCGCGGTATGGGCAAATGCTGCGTCTCCGGCTGCGGCGATCTGGAAATCAGCTATTCGCAGAAGACGATTAAGATTAACGGCAACGTGATTGCCGAAGGCGATTATATTTCGCTCGACGGCTCCACGGGTGAAGTCATGCTCGGTGAAGTGAAAACAAGGCCTGCGGAACTCTCCGGCAACTTCGGCATCATCATGAAGTGGGCCGATGAAGCCAAGAAACTGGGCATCCGCACGAACGCCGACACGCCGCACGATGCGGCCGTCGCCCGCAATTTCGGCGCGCAGGGCATCGGTCTGTGCCGTACAGAACACATGTTCTTTGAAGGCGACCGGATCAAGGCCGTGCGCGAAATGATCCTGTCCGACGATCTGGAAGGCCGCAAACGCGCCCTGGCCAAACTTCTCCCCATGCAGCGGGAAGACTTCTACGGCATCCTGAAAGCCATGGAAGGATACGGCGTGACCATCCGTCTGCTTGATCCACCCCTGCATGAATTTGTGCCGCACGAAGAAGACAGCCAACTGGAAATGGCCCGCGAAATGGGTATTTCCGTCGATTCTGTTAAAGCCAAAGTCGCGTCCCTGCATGAATTCAATCCGATGCTGGGACACCGCGGTTGCCGTCTGGGCATCACCTATCCGGAAATTACCGAAATGCAGGCGCGCGCGATTTTTGAAGCGGCATGTCAATTGATCCAGGAAGGCGTGGACGCCAAGCCTGAAGTCATGGTTCCGCTGGTCGGCACAGTGAAGGAACTGGCCTCGCAGAAAGAAATCATTGTCGCCACCGCTAAAAAAGTAATGGAAGAAACAGGTGTGAAAGTCGACTACTCCGTAGGCACCATGATTGAAGTGCCACGCGCGGCCGTCACGGCAGATGAGATCGCGAAAGAAGCCGCGTTCTTCTCCTTCGGCACCAATGACCTCACCCAGATGACGTTCGGATACAGCCGGGACGATGCGGGGAAATTCCTGCCGGATTATGTCGCAAAGAAAATTCTTCCCGTTGATCCATTCCGCGTTCTGGATCGTGTCGGCGTTGGCCAGCTTGTTCAAATGGCCGTGGCAAAAGGCCGGGGCATCAATCCGAAGCTGAAAGTCGGCATATGCGGCGAACACGGAGGGGAACCCAGTTCCATAGAATTTTGTCATCTGACCGGTTTAAATTACGTCAGCTGTTCCCCCTTCCGGGTACCCATCGCCAGGCTGGCTGCCGCACAGGCGGCCCTAAGAAACGCAGCGCCTGTAAAGAAGACAGAAAAGATTGTGCCATTGAAAAAGGCCATCGTCAAAACAGCGAGAAATGTGCTTGCGGGACTGGCCGCTGCTAAAGCAGCATTCAAAGGCACCGCCGAGGTAAAAAAGACGGCCTCTGGAAAGCCGTCGGTAAAGAAGCCCGCTGCCAAAAAGACCGTGGTGAAAAAATCTGCACCAAAGAAAGCGGCAGCAAAGAAAACCGCGGTGAAGAAAACGGCAGTTAAGAAGACCGCCGCTAAGAAATCCGCAACGAAAAAACCGGCCGCCAAGAAAGTGGCCGTAAAAAAAGTTGCCGCTAAGAAACCGGCAAAAAAAGCTGTGAAGAAGAAATAAGGGTTATCCCTATCGAGGAAAAAACCGGAGCAGGGGGACCTGCTCCGGTTTTTTTGTCCCCGCTTTTTCTCCCGGTAAAAAATCTCTCCCGGCTGGCTTCCATTGCCATCTGAACATTCCCTTGTACCAAGTTGCATTCAAAGGACAACGCGGCGGCACTTCGACAGGCTCAGTGACCTCGCGCCGCAAGCGTATTATTGATACGTTGAGGAAGCCGAGCCCCCTATGAAAGAAACCCATTTTGCCGAAGCGGCGGCATGCAAAACCGCCCTGTACTATTACTCCGGCAATTAAGTGTTTAAATAATTAATCTTACCTTTCTTGTCCCCCTCATGGAGGGAGACTGTGTCACAATGCAGAATGGTCATTGCGAGACGCCTCTCAGGCGTCGTGGCAATCTCGTGTATTCAGCTACTTAGGAGATTGCTTCAGTCGCTGTTGCTCCTTCGCAATGACATTACGACACAACCTGAGGGTGAAGGGGGAGGTTATCACGTTATGCGGAGCGTGTCATGTAACCGCTCGGCTATTTGCCAAGCTTGCCGCGTCGGATTGCCCGAGGAGCAATTCCTGCAATTTCCACCTCCGGCGTTTCACGCCACCTCCGCCGGCGGAGGAAAATCGGTGACACTCATTTATATATTTAGTTGCCGTAGTAATAGTCTGCAGAGGTCTTCATCCGCATAAGGAATCAACCGGTTTTTTCAGCTGAAATCATTTTGACAAATCTGTTCTGGATCAGGTAGTTTTTCCCGTCAATTTCCATTCGGAAAAAAGCATCGCGTGAATTTAAAAAATCGGATAACCTTGAGTGAGTCTCAGGAAGGGCAAAAGATACTTTGCCCAGAAAGCTCTTACCCGTCAGCAAATGGATCACAACAGTCACCTGCTTGTAACCGGGCAGAAAATTATCCACCTCCTCTTCCTCAAGGGAAACCATCATCATATTCTCTTTTCTGAGCAGAACGATTTCACCCTGCTGGGTTTCAAAAGGAATATAGTTTCGGTCTTTGGCAAGAAGCTCCGTGATCAGTTCCCCTCCCTCGTGAAAGGCCGCGATGGCAGAAACGAAAAAATATCCGTCCAGTTGGGTATTTTCCGGGAAGAAGACCGTTGCTTTTTTCTTGATGGTTTCTATCTTCAGTTGCATGATATCCCCTGTGATAGTCTTTGCTTAATATTGATATGTAATTCCGGCAACCAAAAGAATTACGTAACGGCAAGATAACCGCTTCGTATCTTTATGACATCAAGATGTTATTATTATGAAAGGAATTTGTCAAACGTTTTAAGGATAACGTTCACATTGCCGGATAGTGTATAAAAAAGGCAGAGCATTTTCATGCTCTGCCTTTTTTGATTATTGATGACTTAGCTTATGCCAAGTTGCATTCAAAGGATAACGCGGCGGCAAGGTGGAGGCTCCGCAGGCGTATTATTGATACGTTGAGGAAGCCGACGACGATGCCAACAAAGTTAGCCGAAGAATGCGGCTTGGTATTATTTCATCTTTCTGCGAATTCCTGCCAACCCCAGAAGACCCAGACCGAAAAGAAGCATGGTTGCGGGTTCAGGAGTCTGTACCGGAGTATAGGGGGTGAGATAATCCTGGTAGCCAAATCCGCCAACACCAACAACCGGGTTCTGTGCAAAAATCCAATTATTGGTTACATAGTTGTTCTGCAGCATGGCATCGGCATATATATTTTTATCCAATCCAGTGAATTCCATAATATTCATAACACCCATAATTGCCCACACTGCTTTTTGAGCCTCAGCTTTGTAATAATCACTGGTGCCACCATAATTGGTCCAGTTATCTGCAATCCAGGCGGCTTTTGACAGTTTCGCATAATTGGACAGATCAGAGGTGATCGTATAGAAACTGTAAGCAGTGTCTTTAAAAGAATTTGCATTTTCGCTTGAAACACAGAATATCTCTACCAGGCCTGTGGTATATCCAAAAGTGGATGATTTTACCGTACCATCATAGTCAAGATAATAATTTGCTTCAACGGGCGAAGAGGGTACAACATTCAGCACTCCATTCCCCAGATAAGTCGCACCGGCACAAAGTGGCAAGGCAAGCAGAACTGCAACAACCAGAATTCCAATCACTCTCTTCATATCTATTTTTTCTCCTTGAAAAAGTATTTCTTAAATTTCTATTGCAAGATTAGCAACGAGCGTGCCACGTTGTAATACACTTTGATGCCTGATTTTTCAATTCTTCGTAATATCTTGTATTAATACATAAAAATCGAAACATTTATCTATTTTCAGAAGAAAGACAGACAATGCCTTTTTTTAGTCGTCCCTGAAAAAGTCACTTTTTTCTAAAAAGTATAAACAGCCATCTTTCTAAAGCTGGTTTTGCTCATCATTGAACCGATAAATCCGGTCGAATGATTAAAATATCTCCAAAACAGTCTCTGGAAAAAAGGCAAAAAGAAAGCTCTGAGGAGCTTTCTCAGGTTAAAACCACAACCGGACAGAATCGCGTTCATCCGATCGCCGTCTTTCCCTTTGAGATGATTCCGTTCCAACCGATGATCAGATTTCAGATGACCAAAGATCGGCTCAATGGCCGAACGCCTTGCAAACCATTTCCAGAGACTGGCCTTCATGCTCTTTTTCTTCTTCCCGGATAAATGGACTTCTGTGTCCGGAATCTCCCTGGCCACACCCCGGTAGCCTTTGTCACAATAGGCATGCAATGGCTGCCAGCCGGTGATCTGTTTCACCTGCTGAAGTGCATTCTTCAGGGTGTGCCCATCAAACGGATTGCCGTGAAGGGCATCAATCCCTAATATCCAGTTGTCCCTGGAACTGCTGACCATGGAAACCTTGCAGCCAAACTCGTACTTCTTGTGAACCTTGCCCTTGGCAATACATTCCACTTCCGGGGCATGAACACTGTAAACCTTATTCTTGTCGTTTCTTTTCTGATTGAAGATGGCTTTGGCTAGGTTCAAAACTCTGACGAAGCGTCCTTCCGGATTGGAACACTTTCTTTCAATATCCCGGATGACACGACCCAGCATGGTCTTGAGCTTCTTCGTTTCTTTCTTGGATCGATTGTACTGCCCGGCGCTTGCGTATCGTCCCTGTTTGAGAAAGACTTTCTTGCCGGTTCGTTCGTAGTTCTGTCGTAAATCAATGTGCATCTTCTTGGCTAATCTGACGAGGACGCGACGAGCCTTATGGTAAAGTCTGGCGTCCGTGGGAAAGGCAATGGCTTTCTCCTGAACCGTGGTATCCACATTCACTCTTTCCACGTGCTTCCCGGTTAAAAGCTTTTCTTCTTTCGCTGTGTCAATCGTTGCGGTCAGTAGTGCTTCGATCTTGTCCGGACCCAAACGCTTCCGCCACCTTGTCATCGAGGACGGGTCGATCGGCAGTTCATGCTGGAAGTGCTTGAATCCGCAAAAATACTGCCAGTACGGATTCTCCAGCAAACGCGCCACAACGGATTCATCACTCTCATTGTAGGCGTGTTTCAAATAATGAAGACCAACCACCAGTCGGGTCGGCAACGCCGGTCTTCCCTGTTTCTGTGCAAACAGGCTGCCAAAGGACTTATCAAACCTTGCCCAATCTATTTTATTGGCCATGACATACAAGGGATGTCTTCTGTCCAGTATCTGCTCCAAACTCGATCGGAACAGTTCCTCATGGGATTCTTTAAAACTACTGTCTTTCGGTCTCATAAATTTGCCGGTTTTTAGCTCCTTTTCCTAAAATTTCGGCAATTATAACATACAAAAATACGTTAATCAAGTAATAATATCAATATGTTAAAAGTTTTTCAGGGACGACTATTGATAAAGTCATTGCTTCACGGTGGTGGACAAAAGAAATTGACGAATTAAATGCTGATGAAAAGGAATTTGAAAGCTTCCTGCAACCACTTGAGTGAAATATAATTAAGGTGAAAATGAAAATAAATGGACGACATGAAATCAGAACCATTCAATCATCGCAAGAGATTGAAGAAATCAGGGGTTTCTGGGAAAAGGTACAGTATCATCCAAATACTGATATCGATCATTATTTAACCATTATAAATTCTATGGAAAATCTTATCTGCCCATATATAATTCTTTTCAGTTCGGATGGACGGCCTGAAGCGTTGGCCATTGGACGTCTGGAAAGAAAAGATATGGACATCTCTCTGGGATATAAAACTTTATTTAAAGTAAAAACAACATGCCTGACAATTCTATATGCCGGTCTTTTAGGAAACTGGTCGAAGGAACTTTATAATATTCTGGTCAAGGAATTAATGGATGCGTTGCGTTCCAGGACATCTGATATAGTTTGGTTTAATCTGTTATATATGGAAACTGATTTATACAATATTACCAGGCAATTGCCGAATTTTTTTTGCCGTGATCATGTTATTGCCAGAACCCCCCATTGGAAAATGACTCTTCCGAATACCTTCGATGAGTTTATGAAAAAGATGACGTCTAAACACAGGTATTGGTTAAACAGATTGCCCAGAGTTCTTGAAAAAGATTATCCTGGGAAGGTGGCGTATAAAGATTTCCATAACCGTGATAATCTAGAACAATTTTTCGCCGATGCAGAACATGTTGCAAAAACCAGTTATCAGCGCAGTTTAGGAGCAGGGTTTATTGATAATAGTATAATGCGCCAACGTTTCAGTCTATATGCTGATAAAGGGCATCTGCGTGCATATCTGTTATATGTTGGAGGCGAACCTTGCGCTTTCTGGATTGGCACGCTATACGGAAATGTTTTCTATCTAAATTTTACTAGTTATGATGCTGCCTATAAACGTTATGAGCCGGGAACAATCCTTTTTATAAAAATGATTGAAGATGTTATTAAAAGCGGGACCACAGAAATTGATTTCGGTTTTGGGGATGCTTTCTATAAACAACGCTTTGGCAACCAACAATGGGATGAATCTTCGACGTACATCTACGCCCCGACAATAAAGGGAATTCTTACAAATCTGACACGCTCCGCAACCATTATTCCATACTTGTACATCAGGAACATGGCCGAGCGAAAAAACATCCTTCAGAAAATCAAAACCGTTTGGAGAAATAAACTTCGCAAATAAATATTTTCACTGTTCCGACCAATACTTGACTTGACAGAGGGTTTCCAATCAAGTCTTATCCCTGTAATCTTTCAACTACTGAAGAGCATCATAATCGACTTGCTGTTATCCGTAATAATGACTTTTCTCAATCATTGTCGTAATACTTTACAGATTCAATATAATCTCCAATTTGGCAACGGTGCTGGATAAGACAACTTTGTATCACAATGTAAGAGTCGAAATAGTTTACGATTCAGGTTTTTTACTCAAACATGCACGGCCCTCTTTCATCAGATGAAAATTTTTTTTGATCCGTGTAAAATATTGTCTGACGATGCATAGCAAGCTTTGTAATACATTATCTTATTAATTAAAATGCTTATAGGTATATTTTATGCAGCATATTGGCCACTAAACAGATTTATCGGCATTAATTCATTTATGATAAGAGGGAATGAAATGCAAAAGGTAATTATTTCGATATTTACAATTATTTGTTTTTGTTTGATTACTCTAAATGCAATGGCATATCCGGTCAAGCTCATTAGCAACAACAGTCACGTATGGGGAGACTATTATATAGAGTATGGAGTAGGCGTCGACGATAACTGGCAATTCATGCCCCCCTTGCAAGATAGTTATGATAGCATGGGAAACGCTAGTCAAAGTGGTAGTGTTAGTTGTTCAACTCTACATGCATTTAGTAGTGCAAACCTATTCGACATATCGATTGATGCCTATGGCCATCTGTGGGATTTTCCGTTTGGTGATTTAGTGGGCGCTTATCCTAGGGCCAATGCTCAGACTGACACAATATTTAGACCATTATATAACTTTAACACGCTTAATTTCAAAGATGCGGGTTGGTCGGATTATGGTTATAATTTTTCGGGGTCTTTGATTGACTTGACTGATAATATAGTAATATGGAATGCATCGTATCAAGCTATTGATCCGTATGGTCCAGTTGCCATTAATCATGCTTTTCAATCTGACCATTTATACAGTGCGCATCTTTATGCAACTGGAACTGCTAACTGGGGTGACTCACTTAACCTATCCTTCGGTTTCACGGACCTCAAAGCCGTTCCCGAACCGTCTACGATGTTTCTTCTTGGACTTGGCTTGATGGGATTGGCCGGATTGAGAAGAAAATTAAAACTAAATAATCTTTAAAAAAATAAAAATCATAGGAAGGTAAGTGAAATGAAAAAGGCAATTGTTATGATGTTTACAGTAGCTTGCTTTAGCTTGATTGCTCTTAATGCAATGGCGTATCCTGTCGAGATCATTAGCAGCAACAGTCACGTATGGGGAAACTATTCTTTAGAGTATACCAATGGTAACAATGAATGGATGCCGCCCATGCAAGATAGTTATGATAACATGGGAAACGCTCCTCAAAGTGGGGGCGTTAATATTTATTACGATGGCACTAATTTACATGCCTTTAGCAAGGCTAACTTGTTCGATGTATCGGTTGATGCTCTTGCTAGGGGATCGTGGTCTTACGAATCTAGCGCTGGAGCCCATGCTCAGAGTGACACAACATTCAGGCCTTTAGATAATTTCAATACGCTTGATTTTACTTACAAAGCTACGGAAGTTTGGTCTTTATTTAATGGGTCTCTGATTGATGTGACTGATAATGTAGTAATATGGAATTTATCGCTTAATGGTTCTGACGCTTGGTTTGGAGGTGTAGATACAATTAATTACGCTTTCCAGTCTGACCATTTATACAGCATGCATCTTTATGCATATGCAAATGCGAATGCAGATGCAACTGATGCGACCTTTGGCTTCAAAGACCTGCAAGCTGTACCCGAATCCGCCACAATGCTTCTTCTTGGCCTTGGTCTGATGGGATTGGCAGGGATTAGAAGAAAGATCAAGAAGTAGAAAAATGCATGATAAGTATTATTGCAGAAAGGCAGAGTCAAATGACCCTGCCTTTTTTATTGTGCGCCCGGCAGGGCGCACAGACTTGGTGGTGCAAGTCCACTACTCGCCCGGCAAGGGGAAGAGTTAGCCGAACGGCAAGGGTGTCGCGGGTGACTGCGAATCTGGAG